>JBGUSD010000049.1:0-7622 GCA_045132355.1 Candidatus Gastranaerophilaceae bacterium | reverse complement strand
AACCTTCTTTATCAAAAGAAGATAAAATACTGTCTATATTCTTCAAAAAACTATAAAACTGCATCCTTTTCAGAAATTCTGTAACATTTGCGACATCAGGAAGGTTAATTTTTGTTCCGTCAAAATCAAAATCAATATCGACATCTCTAACAATAGTTGCCAAAAAATAGCTCAATTTTGCTACTTCCACACCTTCGCAGATTTTTTTCTTAACTCCATCCGGTTTGATTTCTTCGCAATGACTAAGAATATTTTCTAATGTTCCGTAATCAGCCAGCAACTTTGCAGCCGTCTTCTCTCCAATCCCCTTGATGCCAGGGATATTATCTGAGGTATCCCCTCTCAGGCTCTTATAATCAATTATCTGATTAGGATAAACCTGAAGCTTTTCATACACCTTATCCCAGTTATATTCTGTTAAAACACCCTTTGACGGAATAATAACTTTTACGCAACCCTCTTTATCAATAAGTTGAAAAGAGTCCTGATCACCTGTCAAAATATATACCTTATGACCAAGCTCACAGGCACGCTTTGAAATTGTGCCTATAACGTCATCAGCCTCATAGCCTTCCTTAGTATAAACAGGAATATTAAAAGCCTGCAAACCTGCATATATGAGACCCATCTGAACTTGCATATCATCAGGCATAGATTCCCGATTCGCTTTATAACCTTCATATTTTTCGACTCTAAAAGTTTGATGGCTTACGTCAAAAGTAACGCATATTGCATCAGGTTTCAAATTCTTATTTTTAAGCAGATCAAAAATTGCTTTGAAAAATCCATACACAGCCCAAGTCGGAGTACCATCAGAGGTTCTCATATTCGTACGTTCCAATGCAAAATACTCCCTGAACGCAAGAGCGTGCCCGTCAATTAAAATTAAAGTTTTTTGATTTTCCATTATGCACTTATTTCGTTATTAATTTTAGTCGGCAGTTGAATTAATTCTGCATTCTTTCTGTTCTTAACCATATCCGCAGTTACAACATACTTATCAATGTTATCTTTTGACGGAACATCATACATAACATCCAGCATTATCTCTTCAACTATTGATCTCAATGCCCTTGCGCCGGTCTTACGCTTCATAGCTTCCTGAGCAATCATATCGATAGCTTCCGGCTCAAATTCCAAATCAACGCCGTCCATTTCAAGCAAGCATTGATACTGCTTAACAATAGCGTTCTTAGGTTCTGTCAAAATCATCTTTAATGTTTTTTCATTGAGTTGATCCAAAACCGCATAGGTTGGAATACGACCAATAAATTCAGGAATCAAACCGAATTTTAACAAATCATCCGGTTGTAATTTTTTGAGAAGCTTATTGGCATTAGCCTCTCTCTCAGCCTGAGACATAGGTGCTTTTGCACCAAAGCCGACAGAATTACCTTCACCGGCTCTGCGTTCAACAATTTTTTCCAAACCTACAAACGCACCGCCAACAATAAATAATATGTTGCTTGTATCAATTTCAATAAACTCCTGATGCGGATGTTTTCTTCCACCTTGCGGCGGAACATGTGCAACAGTACCTTCAATCATTTTTAACAATGCCTGTTGAACACCTTCACCTGAAACATCACGGGTTATAGAAGTGTTCTCGGATTTTCTTGAAATCTTATCAATTTCATCTATATAGATAATACCTCTTTCAGCTTTAGCAGAGTCAAATTCAGCGTTTTGATAAAGACGAAGAAGAATATTTTCAACGTCATCACCGACATAGCCTGCTTCGGTCAATGTTGTAGCATCTGCTACAGCAAAAGGTACATCAAGCATTTTTGCCAAAGTCTGTGCCAGTAATGTCTTACCGGAACCTGTCGGGCCAACCAAAAGAATATTTGATTTTTGGATTTCAACATTATCTTTAAGGTTTACTGACTTGTTGTGTTTTAGACGTTTATAATGATTGTATACCGCAACAGACAAGACCTTTTTAGCCTCATCCTGGCCTACAATATACTCATCCAAATATGCTTTGATTTCATGCGGCTTTGGAATAGGTTTTTCGGAAACTTCAGTTTCTTCACCCTCTTTATCCTTTGCTTCAAAGAATTCTTCGTCTAAAATTTCATTACAAAGCTCTACACATTCATCACAAATGTACACTTCAGGTCCTGCAATAAGCTTTTTAACCTGATCTTGTGATTTACCACAAAACGAACATTTTAACATACTGTCATCGTGTTTTGGCATTTATATTTCTCCGTTAAAATTTATTCTACTTAATTACGTCTCTTGATACAACTTTATCGATCATACCATACTCAAGAGCTTCCTGAGGGGTCATGATATAATCACGGTCAGTATCTTTTTCAATTTTCTTGATAGATTGACCTGTATTAGAAGCCAAAATTTCGTTTAATGACTTTTTAATTCTCAAAATTTCTTGAGCTTGAATTTCGATATCTGTAGCCTGACCTTGTGCGCCGCCTAAAGGTTGGTGAATAAGCACTCTTGAGTGAGGTAATGCCATTCTCTTGCCCTTTGTGCCGGATGACAACAGGAATGCACCCATAGAAGCTGCTTGACCCAAGCAGATGGTTGACACATCAGCTCTGATGTGCTGCATTGTATCGTATATAGCAAAGCCTGCAGTTACACTACCTCCGGGACTATTGATATACAACATAATGTCTTTTTCAGGATTTTCACTGTCAAGTAACAACATCTGTGCCACAACCAAGTTAGCAACCATATCATCAATCGGTGTGCCCAAGAAGATAATTCTTTCTCTTAATAATCTTGAGAAAATATCAAAAGAGCGTTCCCCGCGACTTGATTGTTCAATAACTACAGGTACAAAACTCATATTTATTTCCTTTCTTCTTATTTAATATTCTATTATGCTTTTTCAACTATTTCAACTTTGTTATTTGCTACCAAATAATCTCTAACCTTATCATTCAGCGCTTGTTGAGATATTGAGCCAAGCATTTCAGGTGATTTGCCAAGTTGGGCAATCATTTCTTTTTGGCCTACACCATACATTGTTGCAATTTGCGCAAATTTTTGTTCAATATCTTTTGCCTCTAATGACAAGTTTTCAACTTTTGCTATTTTATCTATAACAAGTGAGTTCTTAATTCTGTTAATTGCATCTTCTTTCAAAGTTTCTTCAAGATGATCAACTCCGCCCTGAGCTTTTACCAAAGAATCCCAATCAATCCCTTGATAAGAAAGTCTTTGCTTATAATCAGCCTTCAATGATTCTACCTCTCTGTCAATCATTGATTGAGGGATATCAACCTTTGCAGAATCAATTACATTTTTGAAAAGCTCATTTTCAGAATTTTGTTTATTGCTTCTTTCTCTTTGTGTTTCAAGGTATTTTTTTACATCAGCCTTCAAATCATCTACTGTTTTGAATGGTCCTACTTTTTGCGCAAATTCATCGTTAAGTTCAGGAGTCTTTCTTTCCTTTATTTCGTGAACTTTAATCTTGAAAACTGCAGGCTGACCTTTTAATTTTTCGTCATGATAATCAGCAGGGAATGTGACGTTTATATCAAACTCATCGCCTGCATTTTTGCCAACGATTTGTTCGGCAAAACCAGGAATAAAGTTTGAATTACCCAAATCAAGCGGATAATTTTTACCTTCACCGCCGGCGATTTTTTCATTATTAACATATCCATCAAAGTCAATTACCGCTGTATCTTTATCTGTTGCAGCTCTGCCTGTAACAGGTTCTAGCGTTGAATGCTGCTTCAACAAATTATCAATAGACTTTTGTTCAGCGTCTTCCGGAATAGCAGCGTCTTCAACCTTTAGATTCAAACCTTTATATTCACCCAAAGTTACTTCAGGTCTTGTTTCAACCTCAACTTTTAAAGACAAATCTTTTCCAACTTCATAATCGTATGACGTAATAGATGGCTGTGTAATAACATCCAATTTATTTTCTTGAATTGCTTGCGGAATAACATGTGACGCTAAGCTTTCAATAGCTTCAATCTTAATTCTCTCAACTCCGACATGTTTTTCAACAATAGCTCTAGGGGCTTTCCCTTTTCTAAAACCATCAATATTTACGTGTTGAGAAACTTTACCTACAGCCCTGTTATATGCATCGGTAGCTTCTTTTGCATCAATAGTGATGTCTAAGTTTACGATATTATCTTTCCCGTTTTCTAAAGTAACTTTCATATGCCTCTTTCCTTTATAACATGTATCTTGGTTAATTATACACGAAAAACGCAATGTTTGCAAATCGTACAAAGGTACGAACCTTATTAGAACAAAACTTTACAAAAACACACTTTTTCGATTTATGTTATAATGTACACATGGTCAGATTAACTAACAAAAACAATATTGGGAGAATAGCTAATTTTATATACAATCTGATGAGTTTGCAAGACAAAATAACTCATATCGTGGAGATTGATAATCCAAATTTGTACCCATGTATATATGCTCTTTGGCATGAAAACCAATGCTGTATCCATGGATTAAAAGATAAAGGTTCACTCAATGTACTTGTAAGCAATTCAATTGACGGGGAGATAATCACCCGAGTAATAGAAAAAATGGGTTTCAAGGTAGTTAGGGGATCTTCCGAAAGAAAAGGTGCCGTAACCTCCACCATGCAATTGATTTCAAGATTAAAAGAAGGAGAACGTGCCGCAATAATGGTTGACGGCCCGAGAGGCCCGCTTCACAAAGTCAAAAAAGGAGTTGTAACAATTGCAAAAGAAACAGGTGCACCTATTGTGCCTATGATGTGGTATTCCGAACAAAAAATATTTATTTCTTTACCATCTTGGGATAAAATGAGATACCCTATTGCACCGTGCAATCTGATAAATATATACGGAGAGCCGATATACGTAAAACCAGAAGATGACGACAACGAAGTAAGAGAAAAAATTGCAAATGCCTTGTTGGAACTGGAAAAAATTGCCCCGGAGGAGTATAAAAAGGCAAAAGAACAGGGATTATGGAAAAAACTAAAACAACAACAGAAGCTGGAAAGAAAACAAAAATAGCCGCAATACAGATGCAAGCTGTCATTGGGGATAAATGCGCAAACTACAAGAAAGTAGATGATATTGCATCAAAGATTGCGGATGTTGACGTTATTGTCTTGCCTGAAGTTTGGACTATCGGTTGGGATTGTAAAATATTTCAAAAAAACGCAGAGGAGCTCGACAAAAGCGAAACTTTAAGATTTTTGTCTAATCTTGCAAAAGAAAAAAATTGCAACATCATAGGCGGAAGTTTTATAACAAAAAAGAACGACAAATATTATAACACATGTCCCGTTATAAACAGACAAGGCAAACTTATTACAACATACGATAAAAATCATCTGTATTCATACTACGGAAGCGGAGAAGGTTCATACCTTAAAGAAGGAGAACATCCGGTATTAGTAAATATAGACGGAATAAACTATGGACTTACAATATGTTATGATATAAGATTTCCTGAGATATACAGAGCATACAGAAAAGCAGGTGCGCAGATCTTTATTAATTGTGCGGCATGGGCATCCACAAAACCCATCCCTTGGGAAATGATGACAAAAT
The DNA here is from genome assembly GCA_045132355.1 of Candidatus Gastranaerophilaceae bacterium. GTDB lineage: Bacteria > Cyanobacteriota > Vampirovibrionia > Gastranaerophilales > Gastranaerophilaceae > SIG32. Next base: position 2,082 of record JBGUSD010000049.1, on the reverse strand, counting down.
CCAGAGCAATCGAAAATCAGACTTATATGGTAGCAGTCAATCAATTTGGTGAATTTATTAACAATGAAACAAATCTTGGACATTCAAGAATTATAGATTATAATGGAAATGTTATTTCAGAAATTCTTGACGGAGAAGGATTTATAAAGGCTGAATTAAACATTGAACCAATGAATGAATTCAGGGGCAAATGTACAATTTTAAAAGATATAAAAACATCATACGAGGTATTAAAATGCAAAAAATAATATGTTTCATAACAGCACTGTTATTAACACTAAACATAACACAAGCAGAAAGCATAGACAAGGAAATATCGGCATCAAATGTTAACCGTGGAGCAGTTTCCATATCAGTAAGGGATCTTGAAACAGGCAGAGTTGTATATTCGCACAATTCAAACAAGCCAATGAACCCTGCCTCAACCCTAAAAACAATAACATACGCTTCCGCACTCAACGAACTTGGCGAAGATTATGAATTTACAACCGCACTTTACAAAAACACAAACAACGAGCTTATTCTAAAACTTGGTGCTGACCCGTTTTTAGATAGCAAAGATCTGAAAAAGCTTACAAAAGCAGCGGTTGAAAAAAATATTCTTGAACCAAAAGCAATTATTATAGATGATTCCGTAATAGACAATGTTGAATGGGGCGAAGGTTGGCAATGGGACGATGATCTAAATCCTTTAATGCCAAAATTCAGCGCATACAATATAGACAAAAACCTTCTTACAGTTCAGATTATTCCAACGTATCCCGGTACTCCGGCAGACATTCAGCTTGTAACATTCTATCCTGTAACATTTATGAATCACGTTATAAGTAAAGATGGGGGCAATGCTATAAAACTAAGCAGAAACAACAGCATCGCACCTGATGTGTTAAAATTGGAAGGTTCTGTTGACAAGCAAACAGAAAAAACATTTCCTGTAAATTACCCTAAAAGGTATTTTCTTATGAGATTTGGTGAGGCTATACACGCTGCTAGAATTGACTTTGGGGATGACTATAAATTTGAAAAATTACCGACAAAAAACGTTTACCTTGTAGATAAGATAACAAATCCTATCAGCGAAGCTTCCGAAGAAGTCTTAAAAAATAGCAACAATATGGTAGCAGAATCCGTATTCAAAATTGCGGGCGGACACCACGCAAAAGGTACAGGAACTGCTGAAAACGGCACACAAATGGTATATGACTACTGCGACAAACTAAATATCAATCACAACGAAATAAGAATTGTTGATGGCAGCGGAGTTTCAAAAAACAACCTTGTAACCGCTGATTTTATGACAAAATTCTTAACCGAACAATACAAGAATAATCAAGGATACAAAGACCTCTTACCTACAAGCGGAGAAGGAACTTTGAAAAACAGAATGTTATATTTTAAAAACAATCTTAGGGCAAAAACAGGAACATTAACAGATGTAAGTGCAATTGCAGGATATATTACAACACAAAAAGGAAAAACTTACGCATTTGACATTATGATTAATGATCCGAAATCAAAACCTTCTGAGAAAAAGATGCTGGAGGAATACCTTTTAAGGGCTATCAACGCATCTTTATAATAGAATTTTTATTAACAAGTTTTTACAATTAGCAAATTAAAGAACAACATGATAGAATTGAGCTATGGAACCATTAATAAGCATAATTACAACAACTAATAATATTGTAGAAAAAGGTCAGGCAGACGATTTTAACCTACTTGTAACTCTGCTTGATATGCAAACATACGGGCATATTGAACATATTGTAATTGATAAGGCATCCACTGATGACACACAAACATTGCTTAAAGATTACAAAAACAAAGGTTACATATCTTTCTACTCTGAACCGGATTTGAATAAATTTGACGGCTATAACAAGGGTATAATGAGGGCAAAAGGCAAATATATTGCTTTCTTGAGTTGTGATGACTTTTACCACGACATAACGGCTCTTGGCGATGTTGTAAACCTTATGGAAACTGAAAACGCAGATTTTTCATTTTCTCCGTCATACTGCAGACATCCTGAGGACTTTGCATTTTTATATATGCCTTCAATGCACAATGTATTTCAGGTTA
>JBGUSD010000048.1:0-3653 GCA_045132355.1 Candidatus Gastranaerophilaceae bacterium | reverse complement strand
TCCGATTTGAGCTTTTTGGGTATCAAGTTTTTCCTGAAATTCTTTTTCATTATCAACATAATAAAATTTTCTAAATCTTGATGAATTTTCAAACCTTGAAAGTAATTCTCTGCTTTCAACACTTTGAGAACGGTCTAAAACAACTGTATCAATGTTCCTGACTTCCATTGTTACTGCATTTGAAAACACCAAAAGCTGCATTAATGGCATCATAATAATAATGGCACGAGATTTCGGATCATTCCAAATGGTTCTAAATTCTTTTCTTATAAGTGCCGCAACTCTGCGTAAAAAATCTCTAATCATTACCCCTCCTCGAAATCAAAGATTTCGGTCCTCCCGCAAGGGGAGAACAAGAAGTTTCCAGCCTCATTTGCGTCTTTTTATATACAGCACCAAACAAAATCATACCTAACAAAGTTAAATAAAATGCATTTGCCAGCCTTATTTCATTTACACCGCCTGCCATAAATTCACTTTCAATAAATGAAATATAGTATCTTGGCGGTATTATCATAGTTAAGTATTGGAAAAATATTGGCATAGAATTAATAGGAAACAGTAACCCTGATAGCATCAAAGCCGGCATAAATCCTAAACTTATTGATACCATACTTGCCATAAATTGATTTTTTAATGCAGTTGAAATCATTAATCCAATACCAAGTGATGTAAACAGGAAAATTCCGCTTATAAAGAAAAACATAAAATAACTGCCCCTGAACGGTATTTGAAATATACAAACGCAAAGGAACATATTAAATGCTGTTGATAACATCCCCAAAACAAAATACGGGATATATTTGCCCAGCACTATATGAATTGCTCTGACTTTTGTACTTAATAAAGCCTCCATTGTTCCTCTTTCCCACTCACGGGCAATTACAAGAGATGTAAGCAATATTCCGATTAAGGTCATAGTAATTGCAATTGAACCCGGAACAATAAAATGATGTGAGTTTAAATCCGGATTATACCAGGTTCTGTTCTCAATATTAATTAGAGGTTTTGATAAATTCTTTCTGTATTTACTTGTTAAAAGCCATTGATTTGAAATAGCAAGCGCATAACTTTGAACATAGTTTGCAGTATTAACTTCACTGCCATCTGTTATAACAAGTAAATCCGCTCCTTGCCCTCTTGATAATTTTGTCGAAAAATCGTTTGGAATTACAACCGCCCCTTTAATTTTAGAACTTAAAATAGCAGTTTTAATATCTTCCATATTGTCGTAATTTATTGAATTGATATACTTGCTGTGACCGAAAGATTTGACTAATGTTGCAACTTCAGGTGAATTATCGTCATTTTTTATCCCAAGCGTGATTTTTACGGAATCGAGATTTATTCCGAACATATAAATCGAAATTGATATAAGCGGAAGAATAAACGCAATAACAATACTTGACGGATCTCTCAATATCTGTTTTATTTCTTTTTTAATTAAGGCTAAAAGTATTTTCATTTTAATTTACCCCTCAGACTCCTTAATTAAGTTTATAAATGCAGTTTCCATATCGTTTGCCCCAGCTTGCTGTTTAAGCTCTGCCGGTGTTCCCACGGCAATAGTTTCTCCTTTATAAAAAAGAGAAATCCTGTCGCAATATTCAGCCTCATCCATAAAGTGAGTTGTAACCATTATTGTTACGCCCTTTTTAGCCAAAGATGTTATATGATTCCAAAAGTCACGTCTTGTTAAAACATCCACACCTGATGTGGGTTCATCTAAAAACAAAACGGGAGGATTATGGATTAATGCTGCTGCCATTGAAAGTCTTTGTTTTAAACCAAGTGGCAGTTCTTCTGCTTTTGAGTTTTCATATTCTTTTAGTCCGAAAACATCAATAACTTCATTAACCTTTTCTTCTTTTTTCAAAATACTGATTCCATAGGCAAGAGCGAAAAAGTCTAAATTTTCTCGAACGGTTAAACTCCCGTATAGAGAGAATTTTTGTGCCATATACCCTAAATTTGCTCTGGCACGCTCGGGATTTTTCTTTATATCAATTCCCATAATTCTTGCGGTACCTGATGTCGGGCGAGCAAGTCCACACATCATTTTAAATGATGTTGATTTTCCGGCTCCGTTTGGCCCTAAAAGCCCAAAAATTTCACCTTTTTTAATTTTGAAGGTATTATTTTTAACTGCATAAAAGTTTCCGTATCTTTTTTCTAAATTATCCGCCTCAACGGTTAATTCAACATCAGGTGCTTTATAATCATAGTTTTTAGCTATCAGTGATTCTTCTTTGTTATAACCGCCCATTAAGTCTATTACTTTATTTTCAAACTCTTGCGGAGTCGGGGCTAAATCATGCGGTTTTCCTTCATAAATAACTTTACCTTTATCTATAACAACCGCCGTATCAAAGCTGTGAGCCTCATCCAAATAAGCTGTTGACCACAAAACCGTTGTTTCAGGAGTTATCATTTCTCGAACCATTTTCATTAAGTCTCTGCGGGATATAGGGTCAACACCGACAGAGGGTTCATCTAAAAGTAAAAATTCGGGATTCCCAAGCAAAGTGCAGGCAAGCCCCAACTTTTGTTTCATTCCGCCTGATAATGCCCCCGCAAGTCTATCCTGAAACGGTGCAAGGGTCGTAAATTCGAGCATTTTTGTGAGAATTGACCCCTCACCCCTACCCTCTCCCTCAAGGGGCGAGGGAGTAATATTTACCCCTTTTAAATCAGCATATAATCTTAAATTTTCAATAACCGTCAAATCTTCATAAAGCCCAAATTTTTGAGGCATATAACCAATGTGCAGATTTAATTCATCTTTTTGTGTAACAGGATTGAAACCAAGCACATTTATTTCACCTTCATTTGGCAACAATAAACCGATTATTGTTCTTAATAGAGTGGTTTTGCCGGCTCCGTCAGCTCCAATAAGCCCCGTAATTTTACCCTTTTCAATATTTAAGGACAGATTGTCAATAGCAACGGTAGAGCCAAACTTCTTTGTTAAATCCTTAATTGTTACCGTCTGCATTATTGTTTTGATTATCCTTTGAAATTAAATCCACTTTTATTGTTACAGGCATACCCTGTCTTAGAAATTCATCTGTATCATAAATATAGACTCTTATTCGGTATACCAAATCAGTTCTTATATCTGTAGATTGAACCGTTTTTGGAGTGAATTCCGCAACAGGTGAAATATACCCGATTTGACCTTTGTATTCTCGTTTTTCCCCTGTTTGAGGGTTTACAGTATCTGTGAATACTTTTACCTCTTGTCCGTATTTAATGTTACCCAAATCTGTTTCATTAACATAGGCTCTAACCCAAACGGGACTAGTTTTTGCCATTGTATAAACGCTCTGGCCTTTTTGAACATTACTTCCCGGTTCAACGACACGAACCATGATGATACCGTTTTCAGGGGCATATAGTTTTGTGTAATCAAGTTGGTTTTTTGCATATGTTTTATTTGCCTCAGCAAGTTTATATTCAGCTTGAGTCCTGTTTTTATTGTTGAATAAAGTTTCAACATCTTGTTCAGATACTGCACCTGATACACCTAACGGCTCATTCCTTTTATATTTTTCAAGAGCATCATTTTTTAACGCAAGCGTTCTTTCAACATCTGCTATTGCTTTATCATAGTTGGCTTCATAATCTCTTGAATCCAATGTTGCAATAAGTTC
>JBGUSD010000047.1:0-2293 GCA_045132355.1 Candidatus Gastranaerophilaceae bacterium | reverse complement strand
GCCGCATACCTGGCGCTGTTGGAGGACGAGGAGTTTTACTCGATTTTAAGAAGCAAACTTCATTGGGGTACTTCTCCGGCATGTATTTAATAAAAAAATATTAAAATTTGTTCATATTTGGCATGGAATTCTTGTACTTTTTTTCTATTTAAAATAGTATGTTAATATATTATTGTCGTGTCCACCTAGTCGAAGTGGATAAACCCAAATAGATTATATAAGAGGTAAAAATAGTGGAAAATTTCGTATCAGATATCTTTGCAAAAAAAGATGAAACAACCAACACAACAGTTAATAGAGCCCCTGTAAGCCCTACAAACATAAAAGTAGTCGGAGTAGGCGGAGGCGGAGGAAACGCAGTTAACCGAATGATTAAGGCAGGTTTGTCAAATGTTGAATTTTGGTTAATGAACACAGATTTACAAGTATTGGAATATGGCCAAACACAAAATAAAATTCAATTGGGAGCATCTTCAACAAACGGTTTGGGTGCAGGCGGAGATCCTTCAATAGGTGAAAAGGCTGCTGAAGAAGCTCAACAAGAAATAACAAAAGCATTAGAAGGTGCAGATATGGTATTTATCACTGCCGGTATGGGCGGTGGAACAGGTACCGGTGCAGCTCCTGTTGTTGCTAAAATTGCTAAAGAATTGGGTATTTTGACAGTTGCTGTTGTAACAAAACCTTTCTCTTGGGAAGGTAAAAAACGTCAAAACCAAGCTGTTCAAGGTTTGGAAAAACTTAGAGAAGCAGTTGATGCAGTTATTGTTATTCCTAACGATAAATTGTTACAGGTTGTTGACAGACAAGTTTCATTGACAGAATCATTTATAATTGTTGATGAAGTTCTGTTACGTGGTGTTCAAGGTATATCTGATATCATCACTATCCCGGGTATGATCAACGTAGACTTTGCGGACGTAAGAAGCGTAATGCAAGCTTCAGGTTCAGCATTGATGGGTATTGGCCGCGGTCAAGGCGAAGGCAGAGCAATCAAGGCTGCTGAAATCGCAATCAACTCACAATTACTTGAAACTTCAATCAATGGAGCTTCAGGTGTAATCGTTAACATCACCGGCGGACCTGATATGACACTTCACGAAATTACAGATGCTGCAAATATTATCCACGATGCAGTATTAGATGATGCGACAGTAATTATCGGTACTAATGTAAACGAAAATATTCAAGGCGAAATTCAAGTAACAGTTATTGCTACAGGCTTTGAATTGAAGAATACATTGCCGGAAGAAAAGGTTGAAAAATCATTGAACGCAGCAGATTTCTTTGCAAGTTCAGGTTCTTTCAATCAACCTAGAAGAACTTCAATTCCGGAAGTTTCTCCAAGCTTCACTAACATAGAAATCCCTGATTTCTTGAAGAAATAGTGCAAGCCGGTAATATATACTAGCAAACAGATAAAGTGTTGGGAGATATGAAAAAGACAAAAAGGACGAAAATTTCGTCCTTTTTCTTTTGAAAAAGTGTTTTGTTAAGACATGTTAATAACCAAAAATGCTTATATACTCTGGCTTTTACAGAATTTGTTAAACAGTTTTCTAAATGCGTTAGGCAATAATTTTTTCCAAAAAACGTTTATAGATGCATAGGGGATATTTAAATTAAATACGGGAATTGGAGGACATTATGGCATTAGATGGCGTATCTTTTGGTGGAAAATTTGCAGCATATGAAAGATATATGCAAGGCGCAAAAACAAGAATGGGTTTAACACCTGAACAAACAAGAGAACAATTTGCAAGATATTCAGAAGGCTTGCAGTATGATCAGATTAAAGCAGACAAAAAAGCTCAAGGTAAAGCTTTTGGTCGTGAATTAGCTGCTGAAAATGCAAAAGCAAGACCAGCACAAGCAAAACCGCAAGCAACACAGGTAAAACCTTCTGAATATTATTTGGATCTTGCAAAGAGAAATGAAGCAAGTTACGGAAACTTGGACAGACACAAAATTGACTTAGCTGTTGGTGTTCGCAGAAATGAAAACAACTATGGTAAAAGAAACGTACACCTTCAAGGTGCAGCAAAAGAGTCATACAGAAAAAGATATCAAAGAGATCTTGAAAACTTGTTCTTAAAAGAAGAAGTAAGACAAAAGGCTGATGGCAAGTTTAAAGGCATAACTGCAGAACAAATTGATGCAAAATATGCAAAAGATAAGGAACTTGAACTTTTGAACAGAAAACTAAGATTGCAAGAAAACCATGGCAAAACATCAGGCGTTGTTGAAGCAGACAATATCGCTGTAAGAAAACGTCTAGAAAATGCTGAAAAAG
>JBGUSD010000046.1:0-8283 GCA_045132355.1 Candidatus Gastranaerophilaceae bacterium | reverse complement strand
AGCAATCGGATTTTTGGAATTTGAAAATACAAACAAAAAACTTGATGAATTTCTGAAAATTTCAATATATATGATATCTCTGAAAATCCAAAATATTGTACTTAACGATAAAATGCAACGAACAATAGAATTCCAAAATTCTATGAAAAACATTGCAAAAATTATCGAAACACAATACGAACTCAGATATATCATACCGCTTATGGGTGAAATGATTGACAAGTTTTTTCAGGACCATCTGGTATACATCTTTATAAAACACAATGGGGAATTCAAACTTATGTGGCCAATGGCCTGCAAAGATACAAAAGTTTTGGATATAATAAACGCACACCCTCTAAAAAGGGTTAATAGAGATGATTTGGGAGTATTTCCAATGATTTGTGAAAACAAATTGCTTGGTTATATTGTGACTAAAACATTGGATGACAAACTAAACGTCAGAGAAATAGAATACCTGGACGAACTTTCAAAGCAAGCTGCAATTACCATAAACAGAGCAAACACCTATGCAGGAATACTAAAAGACGCAACCCTTGATGCTCTTACAGGTTTTTATAACAGAAAACAGCTTGAAGAACGTATCCGCCAAGAAGTATCAAGCGCAAGACGTCAGAATGCACCTCTGTGTGCAATAATGACAGATATTGACTTTTTCAAAAAAGTAAACGACACGTACGGACACGCCGTTGGGGACTTGGTTTTAAAGACAGTATCAAAAGTTATGAGATCACAACTCCGTGAATACGATATTGCAGGCAGATATGGAGGCGAAGAATTCGCAATATTATTGCCATTTACAAAAACGAATGAGGCAAAAATGGTTGCAGAACGTCTTAGATCCGCAATAGAAACCCAGAAAATAGACATCTCAAAAACAAACCCTGATGCCCCAAACAGAGAAATTAGTGTTACAATAAGTATGGGCGTATACGAACTAAAGCCGGAAGATAAGGACGAAGATCTTTTGAAAAACGCAGATAAAGGGTTGTATACCGCCAAAGAAACAGGCAGAAATAAGGTCGTAATATATGAAGTATAAAAAAATATGCAAAAATCTTGAAGATACAAAAGCTTTAGCCGAAAAATTTGCACAACTAATAAAAGAAAAAGGTTGTTTTGTAAGCCTGTACGGAGAAATAGGCGCCGGCAAAACTGCATTTGTGAAACTTGTTGCCTCCGCACTTGGTGTAACCGAAAAAGTTACAAGTCCGAGTTTTGTAATTTTGAATGAATATCACAGCGCAGAAATTCCGGTATACCACTTTGACCTTTACAGACTTGAAAATGAAGGTGTAAAAACAATTCTTGATGAATTGAGAGAGTACTCCGAAGGCCATCAGGCAACATTTGTTGAATGGGCAGAGTTTTCACAAGATGAAATACCATTCAATCACATAAAAATAAATGTAACGTATGATGATGACGACTCAAGAATTTATGAATTTACTTCCTTCGGTAATGATGAAATTATAGATTCACTCTACCAGGGATAGTCGTCGGATATTTTCCAACCGTCTTTTATTATTTTTGAAGCACAATGCCAACCAGGCAAGGCACTTGCTGATAAATTGCATGCTCCCCAACCTCTGTCCGGATTTTCTAAATTTGAACCAGTAAGATAATTATTTGAATTAATGATAAATATAAAAAAGTCTTTACCTGCTATATTTGGAGGTTTATTACCATCTATATCTATAAACAAATTACGTGCCGTACCGGCAGCAGAAGAAGATATTCCAATACAAGCTCCATTGTTTAACTGTATGGATGATGTATTATGAAAAGGCGGATTACTTGCATTGCTACCATTCAAAAATTGATAATCTCCATATTTATCATTACACATTCTCGGATATAACTTAGCCCCTTGCAGATATGGTATAAAATACATAGTCAAAAGCCCTGATGTGTCACTATTCCACATATCATCAAGTTCAGAAATATCTATTTGAAAATCCGCCTCAACTCTTTTTAATACTTGTTGAATAACTATATAATTTTTCTTCAATTTTTCGACAGTAACTCGCTTTTGATAATTATTTATAATTGTTGGCAAGGTTATAGCTGCAACAACTCCAATTATTGCAAGTGTTATCAAAACTTCCGATAAAGTAAACCCTTTCTTCATAATCGCCTCCTTTTGTATTATTCAATATATTTATATACTTGTCAATATATTTATCTACATATAAGTAAATTTGTTTAATAAAAGATATAATGAAAAAATGGGAAAAATTGTTAATGAAATAAAAAATCTTGTTATAGACAGAGATATGACCTTGAAACAGCTTGCCGGAATGATTGGAAAAGTCCAAAATAAAAATTATTCACTCGCAAGCCTTTCGCAAAAACTTCGCAACGAAACTATTTCTTACAAAGAAATTAAGCTTATCGCAGAACTTCTGGATTACAAAATAAAATTTATTGATTTGAAAAATAATACATACTATCGTTAAAAACATTTTTATACTATTATTATTTTATGATTATATTAACCTTTGATACATGTTTAGATAAAATGTACGTAACGCTGAGAGATGATAATCAGATTTTATCAAGTAAAATTGTTGAAAATAAGGATAACAAATACCATTCCGCATTTTTAATTTCAACCATAAAAGAAGTTTTAAAAGAAAACAAATATGAGCCGAAAGATCTTAATGTAATAGGCACAAATATAGGCCCTGGAAGCTTTACAGGAATCAGAGCCTGCACAACGGTTGCAAGAGTAATGGCTCAACAGTTGAATATAAAAGCTATCGGAATATCTTCACTTGAAATTTTGGCAAAAATAAACAATATTCAAAACCCGCTTGTAGCACTTGATGCAAGAAAAAATAAAGCATACCTATACTTTGATAATGAGATTAAGGGTGCAATAGAATTAGAACAGGTAAAAGAACTTGCAGATAGCGGCAAATATACCGTTATAACAGATAACAGGCTGCAGCCAATACTTGGAGGAATATCTTATCAGCAAGAAAATTACCCGCTTGGGGATATTTTATCAGACTTGGTGACAGAAAAAGCAAAATTCTCAAACGGTAATTGGGCAGAATTAACACCGTTGTACATTCAACCGCCACCAATGGGCTAACACAAGCCTTGCTCCGCTGTAACATTTTGTTACAAAACTAGCAAAAAAAGTCTTAAACGGGAATTATATATATAGTATGAGAATCTTACCGGTAAATTTATTTAAGACGCAGAAAGTGGCTTTGCGGAATAACTCAGACAACAGTTATTCCAGACTTAGACTTGCCCCTTCACAGGATTCTGTCTACTTTAGCGGAAGGATGACCGCCAAAAAATTTGCTGCAATAGGCAATGATATGCCTGACTTGTATACGGGAGAGGCAATGCTCTCCCATACTAAACTAAATAAAATGAAGCAGAGAGGACTTTTTCAAGGTCCTATAAAAGATGTTGTCAAAAAGCTTGGTCCGTACAAAGATAAATACTTAAATTTCGAACTAAAACCCGAATTTAAAGGCTCTTTTGATAACATTGAACTTGAAGTTTTTGAAATGATAGAAAAAGCTGCCAAAGAAACACCAAATATCGATTTGACAGAACTTTTCAAAAGATGGTACAAAGAAGCGTATACAAACTTAAGAAAAGAACAAAAACCATATTTTGACGAAATCAAAACACTTGGCGCAGAATTACCACAAGAAAAATTGGAGCAATTCTACAATTTTATGTTAAAAACAGACAGACAATTGTACGATACACCGATATTTCACAGGTTTAGCGCAAAAGAATTTGCATATCAGGCAGAAAAAATAATAGAAAAAGTTCCAAGCAGTAACGGTTTTAAAGAACATATCAAACACGAATTGTCGCTATTAACAAGACCTTGTGTCCATGACGATACAAAACCACTAACAGATGCCGTGATAAAAGAAGTATTTAAAGAATCCAGAACCTGCGGAACTCACATAAGTAAATTAAGCAAAGAGGAACTTGAAGAACTCAGATGGAAAAAGGAAGCCGCAAGGATTAGTATACTGGAAGAGATTAAAGAATCCGCCGAAAAGAAAGGCTTGAAGCGTTTAGAAAGGTTATGCGATACAAATATAAAAATGGTTAGAGGCGAAGCCGTACAAGTTCCGTTTAGTAACAAAGCATTTATGTACGATTTGGGCAGAATAATAGAAGGTGTTGAAAACAAAGAATTAACAAACAGAATGATGCGAATAGCAGCCGCACTGCCAACTTCATCCAAGAGTGTTGACGCGTTCATAATCAAACTAAAAGATGCCGATCCGAACACAATAGGGGACAGATTATTCCAACCTGCACTCAAATCAATAGAGCATATTGTTCCGGCATCAAAGGGCGGAGAAACCACAATGGTAAACTGCGCACTTGCAAGAAAGGGACTAAATACTCTGCGTGGTAATGCACCCTTGTGGACTTTTTTGAGATACTTCCCTATTGAAAATCAATACAAATATGCACTAAATCTTGTCAGATTAAACCATAAGGGCAAAATTCCGCTTAATGAAGCAATGGAACACCTAACATCATTAGAACAGGAAGGTATGCTTGATCTTACAAGATACAAAGATATGCTGATAGAAGTTCCGACTCCGATATTCAAAATAAAAAGAAAAATAAACAAATAAACATTAACAAATGTAAAAATTTGTTGCTTTTTTCAGAAAATCATTAAATTTTTGAGAGAAACATTCCGAATATCTCCATGTAAGAAAGATAGGAATACTCTCATGACAGAAGCAGGATTTTCATTTAACAGACCATACAAACCGTTCGGATTGAACGTAAAAGTTCCGGAACACACACTGAAACTTGCAGGCGATACCTTGGGAAACTTAGCCAAAGCACCTGCAGATCCGCTATTTAAGTTTTTGGAAGAAAATGAACAAGTATTTAACGGAGATTTGAACTTCCAAATAAACAAACTGTTTGCGGAAAGTTTCACAATAGGCTCTGCAATGAGACTGGAAGATGAGAAAATGAACGGAATGCCACCATCATTTGATATGCATTTCTAAAATTTGATAAATTTAATTTAATTCCGGCCTTAACAGACCGGAATTTTTGTCCTATATTGACTATTTCTCATAAGTTATGATATACTCAAAAAAGTTTATGGTTATTTTTGAGGCAAGATGTTTAAAAAAGCATTTACATTAGTTGAAGTTCTTATTGCATTATTAGTATTGGGTACTGTTGCAGTTGTTACAATACCAAATTTGCTTGAATACAATAAGGAAAAAGGGTGGAATACCTCTTCAACAATATTTGAGAGAAATGTTGCAGAAGCAATTGCGCTTATGAATACTCAAGACAAGTTGGGAAGGTATACAACGACCAAAGATTTTGTCGACAACTTAAGTAATTATATGACGATTACAAGAAAATGCACAGTTGTTGACGAATGCTTTCCTTCAGAATTTTACGAAAATTCCCAAAACAATCCTTTGAATACAAAGCGACTAACACGAGCCGAGAATCTGAATTCTAAAAAAAACTACGGAACCGAAACAATGGGAGTAATATTCAATAATGGTATAATGGCAATTATAGCGTATAATCCTGAATGCAAAACCGACCCATATTCAAACCAATCCGTAAAAGTTACAGGTTCTACGGATAAAAAAGGTTCTGTATCAGTTGATACAAATTGCATATCAATACTTTACGACTTAAATGGTCTTGCTATGCCTAATATGTATGTAACAGACGACGGAAAGAAAAATGATATCCGAGGAATAAATGTTTCTCTGCGCTTTGAGGAACCTGAAGGTTAGTATTTTGCAATTGATTTCACATAGCAATAAGGACTGTTGTTATTTTAAAAATATTAAACTTCTGCAAATAACTTAACAACTTATCGCCTTAACTACTAATTTACTTATTCAATTTTTTGTTTGTGTTATAATTATCCTGAACATTAGAAGTGTATAGTAAAGAGGATGCAAGAGCATCAGGAAGGAAAATTATGACAATTCCAGAAACTCACAGTTTTCAATTGGAAATTGGCGGTAAAACAGTTACCGTTGAAACAGGGAAATATGCACAAAGCACCAATGGTTCAGTTACAGTAAGATGCGGCGACACAATGTTATTTGTTCACTGCTGCGTATCTAAAGAACCACGTGTTGGTATAGACTTTTTCCCTCTATTAATTGATTATGAAGAAAGAATGTCTTCAATCGGACGTATTCCTGGCGGTTACAACCGTTCTGAAGGAAAAGCAAGCGATAAAGCTATCTTGATTTCACGTTTGATAGACAGACCTATCAGACCGCTTTTCCCTAAAGGATACAGAAATGATATACAAATCGTAGCCCAATTATTCAGCTATGATCAGGAAAACCAACCTGATACATTGGCTATGTTGGGTGCATCTTGCGCATTGATGTTATCAGGCGCACCATTTGAAGGCCCTATCGGTGCAGTTAGAGTTTCAAAAGACGAAAACGGCAACATGATTGCTAACCCAACTCACCAACAAGCAGACAAATCAGACCTTGATATAGTAGTTGCAGGTACACACGATTCTGTAATTATGGTTGAAGCCGGCTGCAAATTCGTTACAGAAGACGATATTATGAACGCTGTTGAGTTTGCTCAAGTTGAAATCAGAAAACAATGCGAAGCACAATTAGAATTCGCAAAAGCTTGCGGTGTTGTTAAAGAAGAATTCGTTAACCCTTACGACACAACAGAATTAAAGAAAATTATTGAAGAAACAGCTCACGATATGATCTTTGATGCATATCACAACTTTGACAGAGAATACAGACAAAATAAACTTGAAGAAGCTAAAAAACTTGTTAAAGAAAAAGTTGATGCGTTGCCTGAAGATCACTATATCAAACAAATTATCGAAGAAACAGGTATCGATTTTGTAGCTGAAGAATTTAAAAATGCTGAAAAACACATAATGAGAGCAATGATTCTTGACGAAGGAGTCAGAGCAGACGGCAGAAAACCGCATGAGGTTCGCCCTATCTGGTGCGAAGTTGGTGTTATACCTAGAGCTCACGGCTCTGCAGTATTCACAAGAGGTCAAACTCAAATTCTTTCAGTTGCAACTCTTGCGGGCCCTGGTATGAAACAAGAACTTGACGGTGTTGATCCTGAAACTGAAAAAACTTATATGCACAAATATATTTTCCCTGGTTTCTCAGTTGGTGAAGTAAAACCTTTAAGAGGACCTGGCAGACGTGAAGTTGGTCACGGAAACTTGGCAGAACGTGCTAACGTTCCTGCACTTCCATCACAAGAAGAGTTTGGCTACACAATCCGTGTAACATCAGATGTACTTGAATCAAACGGTTCAACATCAATGGGTTCAACTTGCGGTTCTTCAATGGCATTGATGAATGCAGGTGTTCCTGTTAAATGCATGATTGGTGGTGTTGCAATGGGTATGATTACAGAACCAGGCAGAGAACCTGTTGTATTAACTGATATCCAAGGTATTGAAGACTTTCTGGGTGATATGGATTTCAAGGTTACAGGTAACGACGACGGTATCACAGCTCTTCAAATGGATATGAAAGCAAAAGGTATTGCAAACGATACATTGAGAAGAGCATTAGCACAAGCTAAAGAAGGCAGATTACACATCCTTGGTGAGATGAGAAAGGTTATCACAAAACCTGCGGATCACTTGTCACCATATGCGCCATCTATTACAACAATGACAGTTCCTGTTGAAGATATCGGAACAGTAATCGGACCTGGCGGTAAACAGATCAGATCAATTATCGACGCATCAGGCGCTGAAATTGATATTCAAGACAACGGTGTTGTTACAATCACATCTAACGATCAGGAAGGTGCTGAAATCGCTAAGAGAATGATTAGAGATTTAACCTTTAAGCCTGAAGTTGGTATGGTTTTGAAAGGCAAAGTTGTAAGAATCATTCCAATAGGTGCTTTCGTTGAATTGGGCGGCGGCAAAGACGGTATGGTTCACATATCACAGATATGTAATGAACGCATTGAAACTATCGAACCACACCTAAATATCGGTGATGAAGTAATCGTTAAGGTTATCAAAATTGATGATAAAGGCAGAGTTAACCTTACTATCAAGGGTGTGACCGATGAAGAAAAAGCTCAACTTGCGTAAATGTTGAGATAAAATAAACTAAAAAGGAAGTTCAGATTTTGAACTTCCTTTTTTATTATCTGTATAAAACACCGTTTTTAATTCTAAAAAGCATAAGATTTGTGTATAATTCCTCATCAACAGGTCTTATCACATTTTCTAAAATATCTCTACGCATTGCCAAG
>JBGUSD010000045.1:0-7776 GCA_045132355.1 Candidatus Gastranaerophilaceae bacterium | reverse complement strand
GAAGATCTTCTTTACCCATTTCGATTCTTGTTTCTTCATCAATAACAGATTGAGGAATTTCTTCTCTTGTAACAAATTCAGGAGCGTTTGATGCGATGTGTAAGCAAATATCATTCATCAATTCGCTGTCTTTTTTATCAGTTTGCAAAAGAACACCGATTTTACCGTTGTGAATGTATGTAGCAACGCAACCTTCATAGCGAACAAATCTTCTGAAAGTGATTTTTTCACCAATTGAAGCAATCTTCTCTTTGATAACGTCAGCGATTGTTTTACCACATTTAGGGCAAGTTGAGTTAACAAAAGCATCCACATCAGCAGGATTTGATTTTGCTACTGCTTCAGCAAGGCAATTTGTAAGTTCTTTGAATTCTTCGTTTTTTGCAACAAAGTCAGTTTCACAGTTAACTTCAACCATAGCACCAACGCTGTCGTCAACGTAAGAACCGCAAAGACCTTCAGCAGCAATTCTGCCCATTTTCTTATCAGCAGAAGCAATACCTTTTTGACGTAAAACTTCCATTGCTTTTTCCATATCACCGTCAACTTCAACTAGAGCTTTTTTAGCATCCATCATGCCTGCACCTGTTTTGTCGCGGAGTTCTTTTACCATTTGTGCTGTAATATTCATTTATTTTTCTCCTATTAATAGAAGGGCAGAGGTCAAGAGGGCAGGAGGTCAGGCTATTTACGTTAATAGGCTTGCCTTCTTGTCTTCTTGTCTTCCGAACTTCTGTTTTATTCTTCTTCTTTTGCTTCTTCAGCAGCTGCTTCAACACCTGCATCTTCAGCTTTGATTTCTTCTATTTTAGCTTTTTGATTTGCATTGTTTTCACGAAGTTGTTTACCTTCCAAAACTGCATCAGCAAGTTTTGAAGTAATCAATTTGATAGATCTGATTGCATCATCATTACCAGGGATAATATAGTTGATTCCGTCCGGATCTGCATTTGTATCAGCCAAGCAAATTACAGGAATACCAAGCTTGTTAGCTTCCTTTATTGCAATATCTTCTTTCTTTTGGTCAACTATAAAGATCAAATCAGGCAAGCCTCTCATTTCTTTAATACCGCCTAATGTCTTGCTCAATTTGCCTAATTGACGGTTCAATTGAGCGATTTCTTTCTTAGGTAATTTTTCTGCATGACCTGAAGAAATAAAATCTTCCATTTCTCTAAGTTTGCTTACACGAGCTCTGATAGTTTCAAAGTTAGTAAGCATACCGCCTAACCATCTTCTGTTAATGTAATATGCACCTGCTCTTGTTGCTTCTTCAGCTACAACTTCAGCTGCTTGTTTCTTAGTACCGACAAAAAGGATATTTTTGTTGCGTGCAGCAAATTCTCTCACTACTGCATAAGCTTCATCCAAAAGGTCTGTGGTTTTTCTCAAATCAAGAACGTAAATACCGTTTCTTGCACCGTAAATATACGGTTTCATTTTAGGGTTCCATCTTTGTGTTTGGTGGCCAAAGTGCACACCTGCTTCTAAAAGTTCAATCATAGATGCTGTTGGCATCGGTTTTCTCCTTATATTAAATGTATTGTACTACGGGTTATACTGCTCCATCCTTTCTCAGAGGACAAGATGTTCAGATGTCAAGAGGTCAGGCTATTTAACATTTATTAGCTTGTCTTCTTGCCTTCTGTTCTTCTGACCTTCCGTTTTCGGACTAGGGCGAACCTATCAAGCCAGTGTAACCATTTATATATTAATATAAACATGTTTTATTGCAAACAGATTGTGAAGTTAATTAAATGTATCTTCATTACTAGACACTTGGGTAATTGTTTACAGGGTTTGTAAAATGTTTAATATAATTAAATCTTTTTCATACTTCCAGCTATTCTTAATTCCAACGAGCCTTGAGATACAGGCTCTTTTCTTTATGTAACATTTTTTCAAATAGTATTTATTTTAAATTTTTATCATTTGATAATCTAATTAGGAACTAATAAAAGAGGGATATTTAAATGAAATTATTTTTAAAAATAACAGGATATACATTTCTTACCATATTATTAATTGCATATGGTCTATTTTTATTTGTACTGCCAAGGAAAATAGACTTGAACAGTTACAAAGAATTGGTTCAGGATTTAGTTACCCAAAATACGAATATGAAGCTTGATTTTAAAGACGCAAGACTTATAACAACTCCCGTTTTAGGTATTGGGGCTGAAATAAATGATGTAAATTTAATTTTGCCTGATTCCTCCGAGTTATTACACGCTGACAATATCAGAACAAAAGTTTCTATCCCTCATGCACTGTTTTTAATCGTCAGAGTTTCCGAAATTAAAATAGACGGTCTAAAAATAACCGCCGACACAAATGAACAAGCTACCCAATACAAGTTTATGACAGTAATTCAAGAACTTGTAAATGCTGAAAAAGAAAAAAAGGAAGAAGCAACACAAAAATCATGGTTCAACCCTGCCTGGCTGAAAATAAGGTTTGCAAACATCAAGGTTAACGGATATTCAGTCGAAGTAAACGACCTTAAAACAAAGCACAACCTCGTACTCAAAGGTGATAAAATAAAAGCCCTTTATTACCACAGGAAGAAACTATGCGTCAAAACATATGCTGAGCTGCTAAGTGACGGTATCCAAAAGATTACTCTAGATCTTGACGGCTCAATGGTTATGCCAAAGCCAAGACAACTGGATGAAGAAGATGACAAAAACTACCGTGCGGATATAGGTTTTGTAAACCCGGTAACACTCTTTAGAACATATAACTTGCAGGCAAATGCAAATGCAAAAATAAAATTAATCAAACAGCTAAACGGAAAATTAACTCTCAGAGGTTTTGCAAATATTGATGATCTGACAATGAAATTTTCAGGATATCAGCTCCCGAAAAGCTACGTTCACTCAAAATTTGGGAGAACAACAGCTGAACTTGATACAAATATATACTTTGCAGACAACCAAAAATTAAAAATTGTAGGTTTCGCAAGAAAAGGCCGTTTCCCAAAATTATTTGTCAATGCGTCCTCTGACAAAATATTTTTTAATGACCTGATAAGACTTTCAAAAGCTGTAATGGATACCCTGAATATCAAAAACAATCTGGCAGATATCAAAGGTACCGGATACATAACCACAAATACCAGCATAAAAACAAACTTCAAAAGAATGAAATCTGAAGGTGCAATAATTATCAGAGAAGGTAATATTAGTGATGCCAAAAACGGAAATATGTTCAAAGATATAAATGCAAATATAATTTTTGACAACAATAAAATGTCTATTGAAGACACCCACATGTATATAAACAATGCAATAATGACCGCAGAAGGTGAAATTGACGAAAAAGGAGAGGCTAACATTTCTCTCTATGCTGAGAAACTTCCTCTGAACATTTTATACGCAGGTTTTGGTCCAATAAATCTGAAAAAATCTTATAATCTGTCCTCCGGAAACCTATTCCTTGATGCAAAAATTAAAGGAACTCTTAAAAAATCCATAGCTGACATAAAATTAAAAATATCAGACCTTGTATTTGCGGCAAAAAACAACAGTATTAAGATTTCAAATAAAGAGACAAATCTTGATATTATTAATAATGTCGGACTTATTACAGGTAAATTTGCAAATAAAGATTTGAACCTGTACCTTGCATCATCTGCTTCCACAATTTCAAATCCAAAATTGGAAGTAGATTTCGACAATCAGAGTATCACTGTCAACCCAATGGATTTAATTGTAAATAAAAACTCGGTAATTAAATCTCAAGGACAAGTTACCGACTATAACAACAAAAAAATTCTGATAAACTATAAAGCAACAGGGTCTCTAGATGCACAAGACTTGAAAAAGCTTGCAGGGAAAGCTGCTGCACCGTTCATAAAAGCAAACGGCAAAATCCCTGTCAGATTAGCAGTTTCTGGTGACAGACATAAAAAAGATATTACACTGCAAATTGCATCTGATGCAACAAATTACATAACACCTGTTGATATTAAGGATTTAGTCGGCAAACAAACTATTTTCCAATCCAAAATAGATTTAAAAACAAAGCGTTTAAAAATTAAAGACACAGGTTTGTATGTAAAAGATATTCCAACCGCTATCGGAGATGATTTAGCCCTGAATATTCAGGGTGCAACACCAATCTCAAGTATATACGGAACAATAATCAAATTAGACAGACCAAAACCGATTATAAACCAGCTTCACATAAACTTGAACAAGCCACTTGAAGCCCAATTATGTGCTTTCAAAGACTCAAATATGAATATTGAAGGTAAACTGATGTTATTCGGTCAACTTGTTTCCCCAAAATTCCTAGGAAGTTACAAAATAACTAATTTGACAATTCCAACACTATACACAAATTTAAAAGAATTAAATTTGGCATTTTTAACAAATATATTAAAATTCAATGTAGATGGACTTAACCTGAACCATTCGGATCTGAATATTTCAGGACTTGCAAGCCTTGCTCCGTCAAGCAAATTTGTTATAAATAACATTGACATAACGTCAAATAATATTGATGTACCAAGAGTTATGAGGGTAAGTGATGCAGCAATGAGGTATGTTCCGCCGTCATCACCAAATGCAAAAAAATCAGACATCCCCGTTTCTATAAAAGACGGAACAATCAATATGAGAAGAATATCTTCTCCGCCTATCGTACTCAACAATACAACTGCTAAAATATCACTTGATGACAATATATTTAAACTCAACAATCTTGATACAACTATTTTAGAAGGAAATGTAAACGGAGATATTGCAGTTAACTTATTAAATACTATGATTAAAGCAAAAGTTGAAGGCAGAAACTTTGATACTGAAAAGACATTACTCGAACTTGCAAACGTCAAAGATGCGCTTACCGGTATGATGTCATTTGATGCCGATCTTGAAATCAACGGGGCTGCAAAAACGCAAGCTGAGCAAATGAAAGGTATTAACGGAGATATTAATTTTGAAGTATTAAAAGGGCAACTCGGGCCTTTCGGAAAACTTGAAAATCTTATTTTGGCAGAAAACATAAGAGAATCCCAATTCTTCCAAACTGCTCTTGGCGGAGTTATAAATTCACTAACTAAAATAGAAACATCTCACTTTGATATTCTAAAAGGCCATGTAATAATGAATAAAGGTATTGCAAAACTTGATCCGATTACATCTATCGGTCCTGTTATGTGTATGCACATTGCAGGTGATATGAATATAATTACAAATGAAGCGGATATGAAACTAAGAGCAAGATTAGGCTCTCAAATAGCAAATCTTTTGGGACCTCTTGCTGCTATTAACCCGATCAACCTTGTAAAAGCAACTCCGGGATTAAATGTCGGCGCGGCAAAATTGTTCACTATATTCTGCGAAACCTTATCAGCCGAAGAAATGGCAGCCATCCCTAATTTTGCTGATGATTTTGGGGTTATGAGTACAACAAACTTCCAGATTGTCCTTAGAGGAAGTACTCAAAAGCCATTATCTATGATTAAGTCATTCAAGTGGCTTGCATCCTTTGAAGATATGGAAAAGGCTCAGGAATTTGTTAACACATTGCCTGATGCAGACCCTGACAATCCAAATGCTACATTAGAAGAAATAGAGGCAAAACAAGCCGAACTTGAACGTCTTGAAAATGAAAATTTTGTTCAGAAAAAAGCAAGAAAATTCAGAGACTTTTTCAAAAGAGATAAATCAAATGACGACAGAAAAAATCAAGATGATTAATGGGGAAATGTTTGCGTCATGCCTGGGGTTAAAATCGGAGACAATTGTGTTATCGGTGCAGGTAGCGTCGTAGTTAAAAGTATACCAAAAAATTCCGTAGCCGTCGGCAATCCCTGCAAAGTATTAAAGCAAGTTAACTAGGCATTTACTTCTTGGTGTTTGAACTGCATCTCGTATAAAGCTTTATAATGACCGTCTTCAATATTCATTAAACTATCGTGAGTACCGAGTTCAACTAATTCACCTTCGTTTATTACTGCTATTCTGTCCGCATTTTTAATTGTAGATAACCTGTGAGCAATAATGAATACTGTTCTTGATTCCATAAGGTTATCCATAGCTTTCTGAACAATAGCTTCTGATTCGTTATCAAGAGCAGAAGTTGCCTCATCCAGAATAACAATAGGTGCGTTTCTAAGCATAGCACGGGCAATCGCAACACGCTGCCTTTGACCACCCGACAGTGTCATACCCCTTTCACCTAACTGAGTATCAATTCCATCAGGCAATTCTGCAATAACATCTTCCAGATGGGCTGATGCAATTGCAGCATACAATTCATCCTCAGTCGCATTCGGATTCCCCATCATTATATTCTCTTTGACAGTACCTGAGTACAAGAAATTATCCTGAAATACCATTGAAATATTCTTTCTCAATGACTTGATTGTATATTCTCTTATATCTATATCATCTATTTTTATAGAACCGGACTGTATATCGTAGAATCTTGGAATCAAATTTACCAATGTTGATTTTCCGCCACCTGAATTACCAACAATAGCTAATGTTTCATTTTTATTGACACACAAATTGAAATCCCTCAAAACAGGATGTTCCGGAACATACTCAAAATTTACATGTTCAAATTTAATTGTTTTATCAAAACATTCCAAGGTTTTTGCGTTTGGAGCATCAACGATTTCAGGCTTTAAGTCAAACAGTTCAAACACACGACCCAAAGCCACAAACAAGTTTTGAATATTTGTCAAAGTGTTGCCCAAAGTTTTTACAGGTTTATACAACAATAATAATGATGTTACAAAAGATGCGAATGAACCTGCTGTCATTTCTCCGGTGTTAATCAGGTAAGTACCAACGCCAAGAACTGTTGCTATACCAAAAGATGCGATCAGGTACATAATAGGAGACATCCAGCCTGCACGTTTGTACAAAGACATATTTACATTAAATGCCTCCCAGGTTTGTTTTACGAAATACTCATTTTGCCTATCCTGAAGTTCATACGCCGCCATAACTTTGTTGCCGGAATATGTTTCATTAATATTTGTTGTAATATTGCCGCCTATGACCATATTTTTGTTAGAAGCAGCTTTTATGCGTTTTCTTATCATCGCAACAGGTATAAATGCCGCACAAAGCACTACTACCCCAATGATTGCGAGTTTCCAAGAACTGTACAGCATAACTGCGATCAAACCTAATGCCCCAAAGACACTTGTTGTAATTGTCTTTATTTGATCAACTATTCCTGCAGATGCCGTTTGCGGATCATTCATATATCTTGAAATAATAATACCTGATGAGTTTTCATCAAAAAACTGAGGATGCATATGAATCAAACGTTTAAACAAGTCGAATTTTACATCGTTTGTTATTCTTTGACTTGTCCACGTTGAAAGATAGCCGTTTAAATACCTTAAAATTCCCTGAAATGCAGCAAATAGGACAACACCTATAGGTAAAAGAACAGACATCTGAAGACTTGTTATTACAAGGTTGTGGTTTAGAATATTAAATTCAAACGTTTTACCGCCAATTACATAATCCATATACGGTTTTAGCGCAAATGCCGTTACACCGTCTAACAATCCCAAAGGTATGGCAACCAAAAATCCCAATATTACCCTGAATAAATATGGTTTTATATACGGCCAAATTCTTGATAATAGCCAACCGTATTTGAACGAATTTTGTGCCTCTGTTGCGCTAAGTTTCATACATCCCTCTCAATTTTATTTGCAATAATAGTTATTCTAGCACAAAATTTTACCCAAAAAAAGATTGTCATATAAAGATTTTATTAAATAATGTACTTTTGCAGAAT
>JBGUSD010000044.1:0-11015 GCA_045132355.1 Candidatus Gastranaerophilaceae bacterium | reverse complement strand
TGTTCTCATGCCTTCACACTCTCTTTCTTTGG
Source organism: Candidatus Gastranaerophilaceae bacterium (assembly GCA_045132355.1). Lineage (GTDB taxonomy): Bacteria > Cyanobacteriota > Vampirovibrionia > Gastranaerophilales > Gastranaerophilaceae > SIG32. The sequence continues at coordinate 10,983 of JBGUSD010000044.1, read as the reverse complement.
ATCAATAACATTTGCTCCGTGCGTGGAAGGTTTATTTATTTTTACGGAATTTATTATTCCAATTATTGTTGTCAGTGCTGCAACACCAAAAAGGATTTTACCTGCATGCTTTTCAATACCTGATGCATTTTTTGCCCCTTTGAAAAATTCTTTGACACTGTCTTTTGTGCTGCGAGCCAAAACTTCAAGAGAGTGTTTAAATTTATCAGGCTTCCAAAATTTTAAAGTTGCCACGTTGAAATAATTTTGCCAAGGTTCCTGAAAAGCCAAAGCAACACCGTTTGCTGCCCACATGTATGAAGAAAGCATTTTTGCGGTATCTGTTTTTATTGCAATTTGCTTAATTAGAGGTTTTACCTCCTGATCAGAATCTTTTAGGTTATCACCCAAGCCTAATTTTTTTGCTATTTTGTCATAATATTCGTTTCTTGTTTCGCCTTTTGCCTCTGACTTGTAGAACAAATCCCAACGTGGGAATTCTTTACTTTCAAAGGCTTTATGATACTCTATGCTTGTAATATCAGTATCTTCAATATTATCAGGCAATTCATAGATAACTTTGGCATAAGGGACCTCCGTATCAACACCTGTAATCCACTTAACAGGCGCAGTTACTAAAGATTTTGTTATACTTTTTAAAATGCCGTAGAACAAGACGCCAAGCGCCATTTTCCGACCCAAAGATACGGCGCTTTTACGTGCAAATGCGTCAAAATGTTTGTTTGCCGCATTACAGACAGCCATAAGTGTGGCACTACCTACCAAATAAGGTACCGTACCCATTGTCAAAAACTCATAAAAGTTGGCGTTTTTATCTCCCTTCAAGCCTTTTGCCGGATATAAAGTAAGTGCGTTTGTAAATCTGTCAAAGCCAATGCGCATGCGTGTTGAAAAATTATTTTTCAACAAAGTATCCTTGTCATAGGGCAGTTTCTTTTCAGACTGTCCACTAAAACTGAGGCCACTATTGAAATTACTTTTTACAGGTAAAATCATCTTCACACACACTTAACTGTCTATATAAAACGTATAAAAACTATTTTTGCCACTTATAATGCGGTTTTTAACAAATTTTTACAATATTTCTAAGAATAAATACTGAAAAATATTGTTGAAGCAATACCAACAATAACGCAATAATAGCCAAATACTGCAAGAGAAAATCTTGCAACAAATTTCAAAAAGTATTTAATACACAAATACCCGACAACACCGGAAACTATTGTTCCCAAAATAATTGCCGCCCAATGATATGTTACGGCTTCGGCCAAGTCAATCTTTATAAACGGATAAACCATTGAAGCCCCTAATATAATCGGAATACTGAGCAAAAACGAATATCTTGCAGCTGTAAGCCTGTCCAAGCCATTAAACAAACCCGTTGCAATAGTCCAGCCGGAACGTGAAAATCCCGGGAGTGCCGCCAAACCTTGTGCCATTGCTATCCATATAGAGCTTTTCAAATCAACTTGCTCCTTTGTAGGCATTTTCTTTGAACGATATTCGCTATAAAACAAAACAAAACCTGTTATAACAAGCAAAATTCCGACTATTGCAGGTGAATATACCAAATGCTCTGCAACCTTTTCCATAGGGTATGCGATTATAACAGTTATAATCGTACCAAGCATTATATACAATCCTAATTTTGAATTTATGTCACAAAAATCTCTTGTTTTGCAACTGTTGTACAAAGCCTTGATTATTTCAAAAATTTCTTTTCTGAAAAAAATCAAAACCGCAATCAACGTTCCAAAATGAAGCATAATATCAAAAAATATTTCTTCATTCGATTCCTGAACAATTTCTATTCCTTTAAATATTTTGTAAAAATTTGAGGTAAATACCAGGTGCCCTGAGCTTGAAATCGGCAAAAATTCGCTCAAACCCTGAACTATCCCCATCAATACAGCTTGTATAAATCCCATTTAATTATTCCTCTTCAAAATATGATGCACAAGATGTTTGAGTTTCCCAAACAGACACCTTGTTTAACTGAACAACTCTCTCCTTCAATTTTGTATAAATAAAACTTGCTATCATCTCGCTTGAAGGACTTTCTCCTTTAAATTCCGGCAATTCATTTATGTCTTTGTGGTCCAACATATCCAATACCGCATTCAATTCACGCTTCAGCACTTTGTAGTCAATCAAAATATTGCTCTTGTCAAGAGTTTCACCTTTAACATAAGCCTCTACCATCCAATTGTGACCATGCTGATTTTCGCACTCCCCTTCATAATTTAACAAATGATGTGCAGCAGAAAAAAATGCCTGCGTTTTAATCTCGTACATTACTTATTCTCCCCTTGCGAACTGCCTTCGCAAACCTCTCTTATCTTTTCTATACCCTGACTTTCCAAAATAAAGTCACATAGCTCTCTTACAGCCCCTTTGCCACCGCCTCTTGTTGACACAAAATGACATATATCTTTGACTTCGTCTACAGCATCCTGCGGGCAGCATGCAAGCCCAACCTTTTCCAGACAGCATATATCAGGCAAATCATCACCCATATACGATATCTGATCATACGAAAGATTATATTTTGCCCTCAATTCTTCCAGAGCAGGGGCTTTAACCTTTCTACCCTGAAAAAGCTCTGTTATATTAAGATTTTTGGCACGATGTTCAACCGTACCGTTATTTCTTGCGGTAATTATGGCAGTTACAAATCCCGATTTTGACATTCTAACAAGCCCATGCCCGTCTTTTGCATTAAAAGTTTTGTATTCAACACCATTTTCGTCATAAGTTATGCTTCCGTCCGTCATCACGCCGTCAACGTCAAATACCAGCATTTTTATTTTTTTAGCTCTGCCAACTATATGCTCAAACATTACCTTTCAACCTTTCAACTATTCAACTGATTACGCTACTCCGGCCTTTAATATATCATGAATATGGATAACACCTATCGGATTATCCGCCTTATCAACTACCGCTAATGCCGTTATGGAGTATTTTTCCATCAAATGCAATGCACTTGCGGCATACTCATCAGCCATAATTCTTTTCGGATTTGTTGTCATTACATCTTTTACCAATAATGAAACGGTATCAGGATATTTTATAACGGTTCTTCTAATATCACCATCTGTCAATACACCTGTTAACTTACCGTTATCGTTAACCATAATCGCCATACCAAGTTTGAATTTAGATATTATTTCAATAACCTCTTTGAATGTTTCTGTTTCCTTAACAATAGGTAGTTTTTCTCTGTCCGCAAGCATAAGATCACTTACACGATATAAGAAACCTTTGCCCAAAGCCCCTGATGGGTGGAAAATAAGGAAATCTTCTTCTGAAAATCCGCGTTTTTCAAGCAAACATACAGCCAACGCATCACCCATTGCAAGTGTTGCCGTTGTGCTTGCGGTCGGAGCTTTATTCAAAGGGCAAGCCTCCCTTTCTACTCCAATATCAAGAACAACATCACTCGCTTTTGCAAGTGTAGAGTTCATTTTACCTGTCATACCAATCATCTTAACCCCAAATCTTTTGATTAAAGGTAAAAGGTTCATCAATTCCTGAGTTTCTCCGCTGTTTGAAATAGCTATAACTACATCCTCTCTGGTTATTACACCTGAATCACCGTGTGTACTTTCTGCAGGGTGAAGAAAATATGAAGGAGTTCCTGTTGATGAAAGTGTTGCGGAGATTTTACGTCCAATAAGACCTGATTTACCCATCCCGGTAACAATTACACGCCCCTTACAGTTGTATAAGGTTTCTACCGCTTTTTCAAATCTCTCATCTATATTATCAACAAGTTTTAAAACCGCATTTGCCTCAATGTTCAAAACATCTTTTGCCAAATCATTAATCGTTTTTACGTTCATAACATTATCCCCTTCAAAACAATTATACACTAAATATCATATAAAAGTACTAAAAATATATAAAACTTTAAAGTTTTATGGTTTTTGGGCGAAGCTTAATGTACTATGGCACAAAATATTACAACAAAAAGTAAATATCTGGATTTACACAACCAAGATAGCGAAAAAATTCTTTCAAATATCAGAAAATACATAAATAAATACGACTGTCCCGAAATGCAGCTTGACCTGTCAAAGCTCAATATTCTTGATGCGGCAAAAGTTATGGTACTGACATCAGCATATCATTACAAAAAATACCCATCGGGTAAAGTAAAATGCCGTGTACAAAACAAAGAGATTGAAGCCCTTGTCGGTGCATATATGACAAGAAATTTGGAAGTTGTGAATTAAACTGCGGTTACTAACCCCTGTTTAGTTTTTAGATAATTTACATGATTTAACAAACAACTTGCATTAACATATTTATGTACTATCATAATAAATAGCCGAATATTTTGGGCTTTGGTATGCCTGAAATTTTCAAGTACTTTAAACCAAAAAGGAGAAAAGAAAATGCCAAAAATGAAGACACACAGATCTGCTGCAAAACGTTACAAAGTAACTGCAACAGGCAAAATTATGAAAAGACAAGCAGGTATTGGCCACTTGCTCCAACACAAATCAGGTTCAAGAAAACGCAGAATTTTCAAACTGGTTCGTGTATCAGATTCACACTTAAGACTGGTATCTCATGAGTTACCATACAAGAAGTATTCAAGATAGGAGCATAAAATGAGAGTAAAACGTGGTAATGTTAGTCGTTTAAGACACAAAAAAATATTAAAACTTGCTAAAAGCTTTAAAGGCGCTAGAAGCAGAATCTTCAAAGTAGCAAACACTGCTGTTATGAAAGCATTGAAATATGCTTACAGAGACAGACGTACTACAAAACGTAATATGAGAAGATTATGGATTGTTAGAATCAATGCCGCAGTTAGAGAACGCGGAATGAGCTATTCAAGATTCTTGAACGCTTGCAAGAAAGCTAATATCGTTGTTAACAGAAAGATGCTTGCAGATTTGGCTGTTAACGATAAAGAAGCTTTTGATGTACTGTTTGAAGCTGCTACTAAGTAGTTTTAAAAAGCTTAATAAAAAGAGGACTCAAAAGAGTCCTCTTTTTGTATTTATAAATAAATTATCTGACCTTGTTTTCTTCACCTTTGAGAAGTCGTTTTATATTTTCTCTGTGCAAATATATTATATATAAAGCACCAACTGCACAATAACATACATAAGCAATAGGCGCACCCATAAACCACATCAAAAATGGAGATATGAATAATGCAATTATTGAGCCTAAAGAAACATATTTTGAAGTATATGTAATCACGGCCCAAATTGCAGCTATTATAAGTCCAACCTGCCAGTTCAGTGCAAGTATTGTACCGACACCTGATGCAACTGATTTCCCGCCTGTAAATTTTAAAAATATTGATTTACTGTGGCCCAAAATGACGGCTACCGCAGCCACTACCGGCAACAAACCTATCCTGGAAAATGCAGTAGTGAATAATGTTGCAAGTACAACCGGCAATGCACCCTTAAAGGCATCAAGCAGCAGCACAATAAAGAACCACTTTTTGCCCATAACTCGTTTAACATTTGTTGCACCGGTTGAACCTGAGCCGATGGTTCTTATATCTTCATTTTTAAACAACTTTACAACAATATATCCGGTCGGAATTGACCCGATTAAATACGCAATAACAAATACAATCAATAATTCCAGCATTTCTCCTCCTGTTTCTTTTTAGATTATAACATAGATTTGTAAAAAAGTATTAAAATTAATGACACACAATTTTGTTTGATGTAAAATAGTTAGGTATTTTAGATTTAAGTAGTTAGATATGTTATGGAGTAGAGATATGATGAGGAAGATTTTATCAGTGCTTTTGGCACTATTTATTACCTTTATTTACTCAGGTGCAGCACTTGCTATACAAGCACCGCCTCAGACGGCAAAATTGCAATATGCACCTAACGCAAAAAGCATTGAGCTTGGCTTTGTTTTTGACGGGCCATCAGATAAAAATGCACAAGTATTAAAAACATTTCAACAAGCAATTACAAGATCATTAGCACCTGATTTCAAAGCAGCGTTCCCTAATGATCTTATTTTTACCGGCGACTGGACAGAGCAGGGTGCAGCAAATGTATCTGAAAAAGCTCTGAAATCAAGAGCCAAAACAGTTATTTCACTTGGTTATTTATCAAGTGTTTATCTATCAAAAAGGAAAAATGCCAACAAATACGTAATTACTATTGACGAATATGGTTTGCGTGATTTTGGCAGCAGCGCATTCTTTAACCCGCTAAAACAACACGTAACCGATATGGTTACCTTCAAAACCCTTGTCCCTAGCATGACAAAGGTTGCAATTCTTATTAACGAAAATTTCTACAACACAAAAAGTGACTGGAATTCATTTATTTCAACAAAATTCAAAGAAAAAAATGTTAATTTGGATTTCGTAACAATACCTGTTAGCAATAAGAACCTTGAAGCATCATTAAATAAAATTTCTAATGATGTAAATGCTGTTTACGTAACACCAATGTTCAACCTAACACAAGATCAACGTAAGGAATTATACACATATATAAATAATAAGAAAATTCCTTCATTCTCATCTTTGGGAAAAGAAGATGTTGAATTGGGCGCAATGCTTGGTACATCTACACCGGATGTTGACAGAAAAATTGCAGAAGCAACTTCTTTTGATATTCACGGATATTTGCATGGTAAAGCCGTAAAGAGCGAAAAGATTCCGTTCTATGATGATAAGGTTATTTTCTATAACAAAGACACAGGTAAACTTGTAGGTTATGTTCCGCCGTTGAGATTATTGAACAACTGCGAAGTAATTTCTACAACTCCTATAACAAAATATGACCTTTCTTATGTCTTTAACAGACTTGAAGAAAGCAACCTTGATATAACAAGAAAGAAATATTTGGTTGATGCCGCAAGACGTGCAACTGTTAGTGCATATTTGAGATATTTACCAACCTTGAGAATGGATCTTGGATATCAAACATATAACAGCGATTACGCAGAATCATACTCTGCCGTTCCGACTCGTGCAGGTCAATTTGTAATCGGTATGGATCAGGTTCTTTATTCACCTGATTTGGTAACAAATATCATAGTTAAACATAAAAAATTAAAGTTCAACAAAGCCGAAAAGATTTTGACAGAGCAAAATATTGGTCTTCAAGCCGGTTTCTTGTATCTTGATACCTTAATGCTTGAAAATATGATTAAAGTTCAAGAAGAATACCTGAAAGAAACTCGTGAGAACCTTGCAATCGCACGTGTCAGAGAAAAAACAGGCAAATGCGGTTACGAAGAAGTCCTTCGTTGGGCAGGTCAAGTCAGCGAAGCTGAAAAGAAACTTCTTAACATGCAAGCTGATTACAGAAACGTAAAGGTTTCAATCAACAAACTTTTGTACAAAGACCAAACAGAAGAATTCACATTTGCACCGCTTACGGCAAGTGATGCAGCCTTTTATACTAAGGATTTACACGTAATTGACCACGTAAGAAACCCTGAAAAATTGGCTAAATTCACAGATTTGTTGGTAGAAGAAGCAATTTATCTTGCACCTGAAACAACAAAACTAAAAGCTGCAATCGCTATGAAAAAAGCTGAAATCGGCAATTATGTCCAAAAATTCTTCATGCCTAACGCAAAATTAACAATGGAATACGGAACACAATTTGGCAGACATATTCCATATGAAGAAGAAGGACATAACCAATTAAAAGCCGTAAAAGGTGCGGCAGCAATGGGTATGTATGGCAGTTTCGCAGCATTCGGCCCTGCATATATGTCATCTCCATACTTAGGTTTGGATAAAACATACGGCAGATTTATGATAGCAGCTCAATGGAAACCTATTGAAGGCGGCCATAAATTTGCTGAAATAGCACGTTGCAAAGCTGAACTTAACGAATTGAACGCTTATTTGGAAGAAGTTAACACCGCAATCGAAATGAACGTTCGTCAGGTTATTAATAGAGCCATTGCAAAATACTTTATGATTGAAAAATCATACAAGGCAATGTTTGCAGAAGGTGAAAACTATCAAATGGTTAAGGCTAAATACCTAAGAGGTGAAACAACAGTTACACAACTGGCTGATGCACAACACCTTTATACATCAGCAAAACTTGATGCGCTTAACTCACAATATGAATTCTTTAAGGAATTGATGTGGGTACAAAGAGCACTTGTTTCAGTCAACTGGACAAAACCTTCTAAGGAAGCTCGTGAATGGGTTGATAACATTCCAAAAGTTCTTCCTGCAGAAGACGACTTCACATTGTAATTTACACACAATTACACATAATCCAAAGGGAGAAGTTTTTGAACTTCTCCCTTATTCTATCCTGTTAAATTGCAAATAAAAAGGGCAGGTTCTGAATAGAACCTGCCCTTTAAATTGTTTGTATAAGCTTATGCCATAGCTTTTTCTACAGCAACAGCAACTGCAACGGTTGCACCAACCATTGGGTTGTTACCCATACCGATAACGCCCATCATTTCTACGTGAGCAGGAACTGATGATGAACCTGCAAATTGAGCATCACCGTGCATACGACCCATAGTATCTGTCATACCGTAAGAAGCAGGGCCTGCAGCAACGTTATCAGGGTGAAGTGTACGACCTGTACCGCCGCCTGATGCAACTGAGAAATATTTTCTTCCGTTTTCCCAGCACCATTTTTTGTAAGTACCTGCAACAGGGTGTTGGAAACGAGTTGGGTTAGTTGAGTTACCTGTAATAGAAACATCAACACCTTCTTTAACCATGATTGCAACACCCTCGTTAACATCATCTGCACCGTAGCATCTAACTTTTGCTCTTTCGCCTTCTGAGAATGCTGTTTCTTTAACAACTTTCAATTCACCTGTTTTGTAGTTATATTCTGTTTCAACAGATGTAAAGCCGTTAATACGAGCAATTACGTGAGCTGCGTCTTTACCAAGACCGTTCAAAATAACTCTCAAAGGTTCTTTTCTTACTTTGTTAGCATTTCTTGCAATACCAATTGCGCCTTCAGCAGCTGCAAATGATTCGTGACCTGCAAGGAAGCAGAAGCATTTTGTTTCTTCTCTAAGTAGCATTGCTGCCAAGTTTCCGTGACCGATACCAACTTGTCTTCTGTCACCTACTGAACCAGGAACTGCAAATGCTTGCAAGCCTAAGCCGATTGCTTCAGCCGCTTCGGCAGCCGTTTTGATTCCTTTTTTTATAGCGATAGCGCAACCAAGAGTATATGCCCAAGATGCGTTATCAAAAGCGATAGGCTGAATGCCTTTTACGATAGCATCAACATCGATGCCTTTAGATAAACATAGATCACGAGCTTCGTCCAAAGATTTGAAACCGTATTCAGGTAAAACTTTCTTTAGAGTAGCTTCACGTCTATCTTGTCCTTCAAATTTTGCCATAATTTTATTTCCTTTATATTTTTACTTATACTGTCATGCTGAACTTGTTTCAGCATCTTACCCTCACCCGAATTTCTAAATTCATAAATTCATTAAGAAATTCTTCCCTCTCCCAAAGGTAGAGGGGAGGAAAGCTAATTATTCTTCACGTGGGTCAATATATTTTACAGCATCAGCGTATCTGCCGTAAGTACCAACGTTTTTATCGAATGCTTCTTTAGGATCAACACCTTTTTTGATAGCATCCATAAATTTACCCATATTAATGAATTGATATCCGATAACTTCATCGTTTTTATCAAGACCTAACTTCAAGATGTAGCCTTCTGTTAATTGAAGGTAGCGAACACCTTTTTGTTTAGTAGAGTGGATTGTACCACACATAGAGCAAAGACCCTTACCTAAATCTTCAAGTCCTGCACCTACCGGCAAACCATTTTCAGAAAAAGCTGATTGAGTTCTTCCGTAAACGATTTGCAAGAATAATTCTCTCATTGCAACGTTGATTGCGTCACAAACAAGGTCAGTATTCAAAGCTTCAAGGATTGTTTTACCAGGAAGAATTTCACCTGCCATAGCAGCTGAGTGAGTCATACCTGAACAACCGATTGTTTCAACTAAAGCTTCTTGAATAACACCTTCTTTAACATTCAAAGTCAATTTGCAAGTACCCTGTTGAGGTGCACAGCATCCGCAACCGTGAGTAAGACCTGAAATATCTTTGATTTCTTTACACTTGGTCCATTCTCCTTCTTGAGGGATTGGAGCAGGTGAACCTTTAACACCGCGGTGAACGCAGCATTTTTCTTCGATTTCTTTTGTAATTTCAATACGTCCCATTAATGTCTCCTTGTGTTTTACATTCTTAATTACTCCTCAATTATACTATAAACATACAATTTGTGGGATTTTATGCTAAAGTTTTGTTATAATAATGTTTGCAAAAAATATCCGTTTTGATAAAATATAAGTATGATTAGACGGATATTTTTAACACTTCTATTTGCACTTATAACTGCACCAAAAACTTTTGCAGACGTTGTTTGGATAAACGATCTACGTAATTTATTTTTGACAAATAATGCAATTATATATGAGGTAAACCTTCGAAACTTTGGAGCTCAGGACACCAATAAAGATGGTATTATCGACCAGTCAGAGGGTGAGGAGAGCGGTAATTTTTTAAATGCTATAGGAAGACTTGATGAACTTCAAGCCGAAGGTATAAATACGTTACACGTATTGCCAATTATGGCAATCGGAAAAACCAATGCCATCGGTACAGCAGGCTCTTTATATGCTCCGATAAGTTTCAACAAGTTAAACCCGCAATTAAAAAGCAATCGTACAATGCTAAGCGTGGAAGAACAAGCCATAAAATTCATTAACGAAGCTCACAAAAGAGGTATTCGCATAATGATTGACCTTCCGTCATGCGGCGCTTATGACCTGTATCTTACGAACCCTGAACTTTTTGTAAAAAACACTTCCGGCGAACCTATTATGCCTATGGATTGGAAAGATGTCAGACTCTTAAATGCCGGTAGTGAAACCGCTGTTAATCAAGATGTTTATAATTTGTACAAGAGTTTTGTAGACTATGTAATAGAGCTTGGTGCAGACGGTATT
>JBGUSD010000043.1:0-3586 GCA_045132355.1 Candidatus Gastranaerophilaceae bacterium | reverse complement strand
CACAGAAGATGAGCAAACTATCCAAAAACGCCTGAGTGAAGCCAAAGCAGAACTTGAAAGAGCAGAATCATTTGATTACAAAGTTGTTAATGACGATCTTGATAACGCAATATCACAGATTGAAAAAATTATAGGTGTATAAAATGCTTAGCGGTAAAAACATTTTAATAGGGATTACAGGCGGAATTGCAGCCTACAAAATTTGCGAACTTATAAGAATGTACAAAAAAGAAGGTGCAAATGTCAGAGTGGTCTGCACCCCGAACGCATTGAATTTTGTAACCAAACTTACGCTGCAAAACCTTAGTCAAAACGAGGTTGGGGTGGAAGAATTTGATGTGAAAGAATACAAACCGGAACATATTTCATACGCTGATGAGGCTGATATTATGGTTATCGCACCGGCAACAGCAAATACTATTTCAAAGCTTGCAAACGGAATCTGCGACAATTTATTAACATCAATAGCCTGTGCTTTCAGGAAACCCGTAATTATTGCCCCTGCAATGAACTGTAATATGTGGGAAAACCCTATAATTCAGGAAAATCTGATTAAACTGAAAAGACTAAGTTATGAAATTTTAGAACCGGAAAGCGGATTTTTGGCATGCGGGTATGAAGGCAAAGGCAGATTATGCAGCCTTGATAAGATATTTAATATGACGGTTCAAAAACTATTTGGCAAACAAATTCTATCAGGCAAAAAGGTTGTAATAACAGCCGGCGGAACAATCGAAGAAATTGATCCTGTAAGATATATATCAAATTATTCATCAGGCAAAATGGGGATATCCCTTGCAGATACAGCATATTCTCTTGGTGCAGAAGTTGTTTTAATCTCGACTGTCAATGTTGATAAAAAGTATAGAGTGGTTAATGTAAAATCCGCGACAGATATGCAAAATGCCGTTAATATGGAATTCTCAGATGCAAATTGCGTAATTATGGCAGCGGCAGTTGCAGATTACAGGGCAAAAAATATTGCTGATCAGAAAATGAAAAAAACTTCTGATAATGAAATCACAATAGAATTAGTTAAAAACCCTGATATATTAAAAGAAATATCTGCAAAGAAGACGACCCAAATTATTGTCGGTTTCTGCGCAGAAAGTGAAAATTTAATTTCTAACGCTAAGGAAAAACTATACCAAAAGGGCTGCGATTACCTGATTGCAAATGACATATCAAGAAAAGACATAGGATTTTCAAGTGACTATAACGAGGTTACAATCCTTGATAAGTCAGGTAATTCTACAAAACTTGACAGAGCAAGTAAGATGGAAATTGCAAAACAAATTTTTGAGGTTATATATGGACAAAAGACAAATAACACAAGCGATAGAGAATTTTGCACCTCTGAATCTTGCTGAAGATTGGGATTGTTCAGGGCTTTTGGTAGATAATCAAAAACTTGACGACATAAAAAAAGTAATGTTGTGCCTTACAGTAACTGATGACATTGTAAATCAGGCGATTTCAAAGGGTTGCGAGATGATAATTTCACATCACCCGTTATTTTCTGTGCCAATTTGGTACAAGGATATAAATATTTATTGTGCGCACACCAATATGGACAAAACGCAAGGCGGCACAACAGATACTGTTATAAACCTTCTTGGCCTTAAACAGACCAAAGTTGAACACGATTTTGTTAGAATTGCGAACGTTGAAATAACAACAGATGAGTTGATTAAGTGGTTAAGATCAATTTCAACAAACCTTAGATATGTAAACAATAAGAACATAGAATTTGTAAAGAGAGTTGCTTTTTGTGCCGGAAGCGGTTCAGAGTTTATAAAAGACGCCAAAAGTTTTGGTGCAGACTGCTATGTAACGGGGGATTTGAAGTTCCATACAGCAGTTGAAAGCGAAATTATGCTTGTGGATTTGGGACACTATGAGAGTGAAAAGCCTGTTTTGAAAGTGTTTGAAAATCTGTTGAAAGGTAAGGCAGAAATTTTGTACGCAGAAGAAAAAAGTCCTTTTATTTATTGACAAAGAACTTTGAGTGTGTAAAATAGAAGATGTGACAAGTAAATATTGGGGCGTCGCCAAGTGGTAAGGCACCTGGTTTTGGTCCAGGCATCCGGAGGTTCGAATCCTTCCGCCCCAGAATAATAACAAAAAGGCATAATCCAAAAGGATATGCCTTTTTGCTTTAGTTGGGCGAGGATTCTCACCTTTGTAATTCGCTCTCGCCGTCGCAAATTACGGGGTTCAGCCTCGTTATACTCGGTATACTTATTTGTACGGTTCGCATATCAAATGCTCACCTACAACTAAGCAGAATCCTTCCGCTGAAATGTTTATCGCGAACGAGTAAGACACTTCCGTCCCAGAATATTAGTCCCGAGAGGGACTTTTTTGTTGCGGAGGATGAGAACCTGCCAATCGATAGATTGGCTTTGGTTCGAGCGGGAGCGAGCAGAGTGCGGAGGCTTGACTGCGAAATAATTGGAAATTATGAAGCAGGCAACCGAAGGCACGTTTAATGCGAGCGACCAAGACAATCCTTCCGCCCCTAGCTCAATTCTCTGTTTTGTGGGTTTATTTGGTATTTTACACAACTTCTGATTTTTTAGGAAATGCAAATGCACAAATTAGGTAAACAACAAAGGCAATGCCATATGCTAAACAAAGGACTGCCCATATGACTCTTACCAGTGTTGGGTCAACTCCAAAGTACTCCGCAACGCCACCGCATACACCAAAAATCTTTTTACCTTCTTCAATTTTATAAATTTTCTTTTCTGCCATATTACCCTCACTTATAAATACATTTAATTATTAAATCCAAATTATTCACCCAAACTCCAAACATACAAGTCTGTTATTGGGTCTTTCATACGTCTTATTACACCTTTTTCAACAGGGGTAATAACTATTTCGCCTGTCAGTGATATATTAGCTTTCAAAAGATGACCGCCCAAGTATTCAATCTTTCCTTCATCATTCAGATAAGAAAACAAGGCATGGGCATGCGAAAACAAATCGCCATTTTCTTCAAACGTAATACTTCCTGTTAAAGAAATCATCTCAAACAAACCTGTTTTACGTTCCGGCAAATGTTCTTTTTTCTCAAGCACATACGTAGAAACCGTAACATCATCACATCCGCCAATTCCTGTATATGTTGCAGAAACAACTTTTTCTGCCTTGCAGATTGCAATAATACTTTTTACAATGTCCTCATTTTTATCTAACCTTGCATAAATTGAATGCCCAAATTTTTTGTAGTTCATAACACCTTCTCCTATAAACAAGCGCCTATTCCGCGCAATATACCAATCATGCCTTCTGCGGCAACATCGTTTGTGACCTTTCCTGCACTGTTAAAATAGTAGAAATTCATAACACAAACCGAAATTTTTTTCCCTGTCGGCGCAATACCCAAAAATTCACCGTCATGAGTTCCTGTCAAATCCCATTTTACAGCGACTTTGTCCTCATCGGCAACCATATCCGTAATGTGCCATTGAACATCCGAAAAACCCTTCCTCATCCAATGTACAACAGACAAATACCCTTTTCCGCCATACAAAGGTTCAGGACTTGCAGGTGTGTAAAATGGAGCATTGCCGTCACC
>JBGUSD010000042.1:0-4282 GCA_045132355.1 Candidatus Gastranaerophilaceae bacterium | reverse complement strand
CTCCTTCGGATCTTAATTTTGAAGCTAAATCATCAATGTAGCTTCTTGCAACCTTCCATTCTTCAATAGGGACATTGTTTCCTTTAGAATCTTTTCTTAATGCAACAGCACCGGAATCGAAAAAGCCGTTTTCTTGTTGATATCCGCCATGACCTGAATTCAATATAACAACTTTGCCTGCCAGATCACCTTTACCTTTTTTTGTTGTAGGCATTTGAATCTCACATGTCGCTTCAATTTTTCCATTTACTATATTTGGTAATGGTCTTTGAATATATGTTGCTTCACAACCCCTATATTCAGGAGCTCTTCTGGCACTATTAATAGCATCCATTCTAAGTTGATCTGCAGTAAAAGTTTTACCATTGTCTAACTTTACTGAGGTTTGGGATGTAGTCCTAGGTGGTGTTGGTATAGTATTTGGAGGAGGTGTTGGATTGGTTTTTGGGGGAGGTGTTGGTGTAGGGTTTGTTTGGGTTTTCCCAAAGTCTTTAAAAACATAAAACTTTTCGCCATTTTTTGCAATATATTCCTTGTGTGGTTTTGGAATGTTATTAAGTTTACAAAAAGCTTCAAAATCCATATTATATTTGTTTGCAAGTTTCATAATGCCAGCGCCTGAAGGGACTTCTGACATTGGCAGGTTAATTTTTTGTCCGATTGATAAATTATCTTTTTTCAATCCTGTCCATTTCTTAAACTCACTGACGCTCATTCCAAACTTTTTTGAAATAGATGTTACAGTATCACCTGATTTTACAGTATATGCATCAGGTCTTGTTCTTGTTACCGCATTGTTTTGTTGTGTTTGGGATATAGCACCTACTTTGTCCACTTTTACCATGTAAATTCTCCTTTTTGAGTCACACTAATAAATTTCTATACGGTATAATTCAAGAAAACTTTAATTTTATGTAAATTTAAGTTAAGTGTTAAAGATTCTGTCGCCGGCATCACCAAGTCCGGGTACGATGTAGCCTTTTTCGTTCAAATGATCATCTACTGCAGCTGTTATTATTTCAATATCAGGATAATGTTTATGTATGTTTTCAATTCCTTCAGGAGCTGCAATTATACAAATAGCCTTAATATTATCTATCGGAATACCTTTGTCTGCATACAGTTTTATAGCTTCCAAAAGAGAATTGCCTGTCGCAAGCATCGGGTCTGTTATATAAATATAGAATTTTTCAGGGTTTGGAGCTTCCATAGGAACTTTGTTATAGTACCATACCGGTTTTAGAGTTTTTTCATCTCTGTACATCCCGATATGCCTTATGCATGCTTGCGGAAGAATGTCTATTGCTTCGTCTGTAAAAATCAACCCCGCACGAAGTATTGGTGAGATTATAAGATTAATATTGGGATCAACAGTCTTCGCTTTAAATGTTGTAAGCGGAGTTGTAACATCCTGCTCTACCAGCGGTAAATTCTTTGCAGCTTCATACAAAAGACATCTTGTAATCTTTCTTGTCGCAATTCTAACTCCTTGACTGTCTGTATTTTTATCTCTCATTGTACACAAATTTAAGAGTACAACAGGATTGTTAATCACTCTTACGTTCTTCATATTTCCACCCCTTCATTTTTTCTCTAAAATTTTCCCTGCTTTTAATCATATTGTCTACAAACTTGTCCGCATTTCTAAGGTTTTGGCCTATATCGTCGGGACTGAATTCAAGTTTGGAATCTTCAAGGTTTACAACCCCCATCTTGTTTGTAAAATGAGACAACTTCATCGCAATAGCATCTATTTTGCTGAACATGTCATTGAACAATCCTATTGAATCGCTCAGACGCATATGCGTTTGTATCTCTATGAGCTTATCCGTTTTCTCTTTTGGCGGATACAATTCCAAGCTTTTTGAACCACCAAGTCCGCTAAATTCAACGGTTGCTACGACACCTTTCGGTAGTTTTAAATCTTTTTCCGTTATTACAAATTTTACATAAACATTGTTTGTAAGTATTTTTATGTTTTTAACATAACCAACCTGTACCCCCATATATTTTACGGGTGAACCAACTATCATTCCGTCGACGTCAGGCATAAAAATCTGATAGCTTGGGAATTGCTTGAATTTTTCATATCTGTAATAGCGTAAACCCCATATGCACAGGCTCAATATCACAAGCCATATAAAAAACTCAACCCATGTATATGTACGTATGTTAAACTTCATATCGTTATTATAGCATGGAATGGGTTTACATGGATACCTCTTGTAAAAAATTTATTTATGTTATATATTAAAAGAAAAGAGGTTTTGAAAAAATGGAACAAATAATTAAAGTAGCGTGGGATTTAAACGAAAATACCGAAAACAGATACCAATTAGTATATGAAATTGCCGAACTTGCAAAAAAATTGGTTGATGAAACTCAAGCAAAAAAAGCTCGTGAAGATTTTGGTTTTGAAGAAAATTTTGAAACAGGTTACAAGAAAGAAAATCCTGTTGAACACGCAATTATGGTCAAAGCTTCCGAAGCTGACGACAACAGACTTGTAGGATAATAAATGGAAAAAACTCTCAAATTTATCAAGAAGCGAACTAATGGTTTTGTGCCTGAAGTAGGTATTATTTTGGGTTCAGGTCTTGGTGAATTTGCAGATGAATATTGTGAATATGCATTACCTTATTCAGACATTCCAAATTTCATTAAATCTAATGTAAAAGGGCATAAAGGTCAACTTGTTTTTGCTGAAATTGAAGGCAAAAAGGTTGTAATGATGCAGGGCAGAAATCATTTTTATGAAGGTCATTCAATGTCTGAGGTTACGTATCCTGTAAAGGTTATGAAATGCTTGGGTGTTAAAACTTTAATATTGACAAATGCTGCAGGTGCGGTGAATGAAAGTTATAGACCTGCGGATTTAATGATTATAACCGACCATATCAATAATTTGGGTACAAATCCTTTGATTGGTCCGAATGATGACACTTTGGGTGAAAGATTCCCTGATATGAGTGAAGTTTATAAGAAAGATTTAATCAAATTGGCCGAAAAATGTGCTGATAAACTTTGCATTGATATTCAAAAAGGTGTTTATTGGGCATCAACAGGCCCTAGCTATGAAACGCCGGCAGAAATAAACATGATAAGAATGTTAGGTGCAGATGCCGTTGGAATGTCAACGGTTCCGGAAGCTATTGTCGCAAATTACTGCGGAATGAATGTTTTGGGCATAAGCTGTATATCAAATGCCGCAAGCGGAGTTTCTGATGCAAAACTCTCTCACGAAGAAGTGATTGAGACAACAAACAAGGCAAAATCTCGTTTTAAAGCATTGGTTTTGGAAATCTTAAAGAATATGTAGGGGTTAGTACTCCCGGAAGTGTTGCAGATCAGGCTTCTCAGGCATCCGTGTCTTCAAAGTTTATTCTTTTTAATATGATAAATAATTATTTGTAAATAAAACTTAAAAAACTGTCAAAAAATCTTGTCTTTATATTTTATAGATGAGAGAATAGTAAAAACAGACTTTTGGGGTAGAAGGACATGCAAATAGGTAAACTGCAAGTTTATAGCGATTATAAACATCGACACTCTGCGAACGGGGTGTCAGAGAGTTCCTTCCCGCAAGCTTTCTATCCCATGACAGACAGATATTATGAGAGACCTTTAAAAAATAATCTAAACGATTTATCTTTTAAAGGTCTTTCTTTTGGCGCTAAAGAAAACGAATCTAAAGAGAATAAAAACAGAAAACAAATTAACGGAACGTTAATGCTTCTTGGTGCAGTAGCTGCAATAGGTTTGGTTTTGAGGCTTGCACCACAATACAAAAAAGTCGGAACCTTTAAAATATCAGAACTGAATGAGTTTTTTGATAAATATGACAAGTCTTTAAAAAATATTAGTGACGGACTTATCACAAACCTCAAAGCTTCAAAACTTGCCAAAAAGATGGTTCAGGTTGAGGGAGACAACATAACATTATACAAAAAAACTGTTCCGCAGCTTATTTGGGACGGCTTAAAATATCCAGTAACACAGCTTCCTGCGGATATTATGAACGGATCCGTCGAGTTGCTAGGAAAATTTAAACCGCTAAAACCGTGGGCGGAAAGAGTTTTGGAACATCCGTTTTTTAAGTCTGTGAGACAACATTCAAAACTTGATGCAAAAGTAAACGCTCTGCAAGGTTTGTTTGAAACAAAACAAGATTTGCTTGGAAAACTAAAATCCGGAGTACTAAATTCCGAAGAAATAACGTCTGAACTGTTCCAGAGAAAAGTAAAACTATTCGATACCCAAAAATTTGGTGCTTATGACACCA
>JBGUSD010000041.1:0-10932 GCA_045132355.1 Candidatus Gastranaerophilaceae bacterium | reverse complement strand
AAAACACAGTACTTCCAATCGGTCACTATCAGGTAGAGGGCGAAAAGAAAGACGGTAAGGCATACATAAAACTGTATCAGGCACACTACCTTATAGCAAAATTACCTGCAACAGAAACAAATAACGATTTTAATAAAGATACTGTACATTTTGTGGACTTGCTGGAGAATGGAGACAAACAGGTCAAAATAATCTTTGGCTCACTTGATTTTAATGCGTACAGTGTGGTTGATATTGCAGAATAAATTGTAGTATAATATTCTGTGTAAAAAGGGGAAAATATGAGAAGAGCAATTGTAGTTGTAATTGATTCAATGGGTATTGGTGCAATGCCTGACTGCAGAGATTTTGGCGATGTACCTGAATGTAACACCCTAAAAAACGTATGTCATTTTAACAGAGGCCTCAATGTTCCAAATATGGAAGCAATGGGACTTGGAAATATTGATAACTGTGAGGGAATAAAACGTGTCGAAAACCCGACAGGACAATATGGAAGGATGTTTGAAAAATCAAAGGGGAAAGACACGACAACAGGCCATTGGGAGATTATGGGACTTGTGTCAGAAAAGCCGTTTGCGACATTCCCTAATGGATTTCCAAAAGACTTGATTGACAAATTTATAAAAGAGACAAATTGCGGAGGAATTCTAGCGAACATTCCGGCAAGCGGAACAGTGATAATTGAACAACTAAACGAAGAACATCACGCAACAAAATTCCCTATCGTGTACACTTCAGCTGACAGCGTGTACCAAATTGCAGTGGATACAGACCTCATACCGCTTGAGACTCTATACAAATGGTGTGAGATTGCACGCAAATTACTGGATGATGGCGGATATAACGTATCAAGAGTAATTGCAAGACCATACAAAATAATCGACGGCAAACCGACAAGAATTTCAAAAGACAGACGCGATTACTCAATGGTTCCGTCACACACACTGCTTAATGATATAAAAAATAAGGACGGAAAAGTTATAGCCATCGGAAAAATCGAAGATATATTCTCAAAATCAGGTATAACACACGCAATTCATACAGGCTCAAACAAAGAAGGCCTTGAATTAACCTTAAAAGCAGTAAAAAATGAACTTGACTTAGACAGCATCAAATACGCAGACTACAAAGGCGGTTATGATTCAACAATAATCTTCACAAACCTTGTAGACACAGACATGCTATACGGGCACAGAAATGATGCAAAAGGCTACGGCAGAGCAATCGAAGAAGTCGACAGTTATGTAAAACCGATAACAGACAACATGACACAAGACGATTTATTAATTATCACAGCAGATCACGGTTGTGATCCGACAGTAGAAGGTACGGATCATACAAGAGAAACCGTTCCTCTACTTGTATACGGCAAAAATATTCAGGGGAAAAATCTTGGAAATATAGAAGGATTTGACTTTGTGGCTAATTTAATAAAGGGCTGGATATTTTAAAATATTTGTAGTAAAATAAAAATTGTAGACAAATTAAGGAGAAAAAAATGGCAGTAAAAGTTAATGACTCATGCATCGGATGCGGCGCTTGCGAATCAATTTGCGATGCAGTATTTTCAGTAGACGGTACAGCACAAGTTAACGCTGGTGCAGTAGCAGACAACATTGACAGCGTAAAAGAAGCAGCAGATGCTTGCCCTGTTGGCGCTATTGAAGTTGAATAGTTTATAATTCAAACAACAAAGAGAGAACCTCATTTGAGGTTCTCTCTTTGTTTAAATATGAAAAATTAATAAAATCCATATAGGTAGTTACCAAAAAATAAAAAGTATGCTAGAATATTGTAAAAGGGGATAATAAGATGAAGATAAAAGTTAAATATTTAATAATTACATTAGTAGCAGCATTTGCCGTTACGACACAAAGTTTTAGCGCGAACATACCTGCTGCAACAAAACAGATAGCACAACAGGGTCAGACAACACAATCTGCAACACAACAAGCAGTTTACCCAAGAGCAAACGCACTTGATATAGTTGCCGCACCTTCAAGATACTTGAATAAAACCGTTACCGTAAGAGGAAAGTTTGACAAATTTTCCACGCTGGGACTTGACTATACACCAGCAAAAAGGAGTTCGGAAGACTATATCTCATTCCTTATCCAAAGAGATGACGTGAAAGACCACAATATTCCTCTTTCTGAAATGAAAATCTTTTTAAAAAGAGCAGAAGCTGAAAAACACATTGACCTGAATGCAGGTGATGAAATAGAATTTACCGGGAAAGTATTCTCCACAGCATTGGGTGATGTATGGATGGATGCAACAACATTTACGGTAATCTCACAAGTAACAAAAAAATAGACTATCAATTCGGAGTTAAGTATGGCAAACAATGAAAAGTTTTTAACAATCCACGGTCACTTTTACCAACCCCCAAGAGAGAATCCTTGGCTTGAAGCAATCGAGCTTCAAGATAGCGCATTACCGTTTCACGATTGGAACGAGAGGATAACACGTGAATGCTACAACCCAAATTCAGTATCTAAAATCGTAGACAATAGAAACAGAATTCTTGATGTCGTAAACAATTACGAATACATGAGCTTCAACTTCGGACCCACTTTACTTTCTTGGATGGAACAATATGCTCCTTTGACATATGAGAGAATAATTAAAGCGGACATAGAAAGTATTGATCAACACGACGGACACGGGAATGCGATGGCTCAGGTTTACAACCACATGATTATGCCGCTTGCAAATGAAAATGATAAACAAACCCAAGTAAAATGGGGTATAAAGGATTTTGAATACAGATTTGGAAGAAAACCTGAAGGCTTATGGCTTGCAGAAACTGCTGTTGATGATGACACTCTAAGGGTTTTGGTTGAAAACGGAATCAAATTCACAGTACTTTCTCCATACCAAGCCCTAAAAATGAAAAAATCAACCGACAAAGATTGGACTGACGTGAGTTGGGGAAACATAGACCCGGCACGCTCATACAGATATAATATAAAATCTGCACCGGGCAAATACATTGATCTTTTCTTCTATGATGGTGCAATTTCAAGATCCGTTGCATTTGATGAGCTGTTAAAAGACGGAAATAAATTTGTAAGACGTCTGAAAGAAGGAGTATCCGATCTTAGGGATTATCCTCAGCTGGTTAATATTGCGACAGATGGCGAAAGTTACGGCCACCACACAAAGTTCGGCGATATGGCACTTGCCTATGTTCTAAAAATAAGAGCAGAAGATGAAGGATTTATTATCACAAACTACGCAGAATATCTTGATAAATACAGAAGTGATTATGAAGTAGATATAAAACAGGCATCATCTTGGAGCTGCTTCCACGGAGTTGGCAGATGGTGCGAAGATTGCGGCTGTTCAACCGGCGGGCACCCTGGGTGGAATCAAAAATGGAGAAAACCTCTCAGACAAGCCCTGGATTATCTGCGAGATGAACTTGCAAAAGTTTACGAAAAAGAAGGCCAAAACTACTTTAAAAACAATGTTTGGGATACAAGAAATGCGTATATTAACGTAATTCTTGACCGTTCAGAATCTAATGTAAAAAATTTCCAAAAAGAATATTTTGCAGAGGGAATAACTGACGAAGACAAGGTCAAAGCTATGAAGTTATTGGAAATGGAACGTCAAACCCTTTTGATGTATACAAGCTGCGGATGGTTCTTCTCAGAAATTTCAGGAATTGAAACTGTTCAAATTATGAAATACGCTGCAAGAGCGATGCAGCTTGGAACAGATTTCAGCAAAAAAGATTATGAGAAAAAATTCCTTGAAATTCTTGACGAGGCAAAAAGCAACATTCCTGAATTTGGTACAGGAAAAGACATATTTGAACGTTTTGTAAAACCTTCAGTTGTTACAACAAAACAAATAACAAGTCTTTGGGCAATTTCTTCACTGTATGAAGATTTTGAAGACGAAGAAGATGTTTATTGCTACACAATTAAAAGACACGATTACCAAAAAGTCCACAAAGGCAATACTTCCTTCATTGTCGGACATTTGGAAATCAAATCAAGAATAACGCTTGAGACAACAAATCAGGCATTTGCCTTGATGCAATTTGCAGGCGGAGATTTTCATTGTGCGATAAAAGAATATTCCGATAGTAATGAATATACGCAAATGAAAACTTCTTTGATAAAAACATTTATGATGCAGCCTCAGACCGAAATCATCAGGGCGCTTGATGAATGTTTCGGAAAAGAATACTTTACACTTAAAGACATCTTCATTGAAGAAAGACGCAAGATATTACAAATTATGATAAAAGGCAAACTCGCAAAATTCGCACAAACCTATCAGGATATGTATGACGAGGGCAAAGGCTCTATCTATCATATGCAAAATCTTGGGCTTAATATACCTAATGAATTCAAGATTTCTGCAACATATGCTCTCAGCCATAAGTTTAATGACCTCGTAGTGCATTCAGGCGGATATGTTGACCCTGCACTTTTGCAACAAGCCTATGACATTAACTATGAAGCAAAAAAGATGGACATAAAGCTTGATAAAACTCCGTCTAACAAAATTTTTGCAAAGAAAATACAACAAAACATAAACAGACTTGCACAAAGTTTTGAAATTCAGCAGGCCGATGTTCTTCTTGAACTGTTTGATAATATAGAAAAGCTTGAACTTGAAATTGATATTTCAGAAGCTCAAAATATATATTTCAATAAAATTTATCACAGAATCGGTGATATTTTGGAAAATTTGAATAAAACAGGGAGATCTAAGGACAGAGAATTTATTAATATGTTATTAGATATCGGAACAAAACTCAATATCAACACAGAATTTTATAGAGCAAAAGTTATACAATAAAGCTTTACCAGTCTTCAGAGCCATACTTGCTGTACATCTTAATCGAAGCCATCATTTTGCGCTCAACGGCTTCAACTTTTGTCATGGTATCAGGGGTTATATTACGCTTTTTAAGAATTTCAAGCTCAATCAAATCTTCTTTTGTCTTTCTGATTTTTTGCTTTATTTCTTCTCTTTTTTCAAACAGCCAACCCACATACCCGCATTCCGGCGGAACAACAGCCCAAGGAGAGCTTGGGAAATGCCTGCACAATGCAGGTCTGTTCTCATAATTTGAACATGAATTGTCCTCTTTCAGATACTTACAGCAATAAAAAGTCAACTCATAATTATCATATTCTCCGTCAGACTTTAGACCTTCAATAACATTATCCACAACTTGAGGGGCAACCTTCCTTGCCTCTTCAATCGAAGGATACGGCACAAAAATACTCAAAAAATCAACCGCACCTTGATCACCATCAAATTGCATTTGCTTTAACTTTTCATATGGAATTGGTGTTGTTGCAACCCGACAACACAAACCACACATTCTGCACAAATTAGGACGCTTGGCCAAATAGTTTTCTTCATAACCGCTCATACATGTATTATATAGAGTTTACAACATATTTTAAATTACGTAACATTTCTTAAAATTATAAATAAAAATAGCAATAAATTAGCGAAAACATACTTTATTAAGATAAGTAGTGGAAAGGTAGTATTATGCAAAATAGCGTAGGTCAACCAATACAAGCTCAACAGCCGCAGGTGAACATCATGCAGCAAAATCCCGTTTGCGGTTGTCCATTGCAGCAAGGGCCTCAACCTGTAATGCAGCCGCAACCTGTAATGCAACATCAGCCACAAGTTCAGCAATATCAACAAAATCAATATATGACCCCGCCGGCAGCCGGTCAATCTCCAAATGAAATAAACGGAACTCATATATCAACAGCACCTGGAGCATCAGGAGTTACAATACAGATATTTAACCCTTCAGTAGGGACTCCCGGAGGATCCCCAACATATAATGTTAACCAGCCAATATATTATCCGCAAGGGTACTATACAGGCCAATGGGGAAACGGTAACGGTAACGGTAATGGAAACGGAATAGGTAACGGAGACGGAGCTTCATCAGCAAGCAGCTCCGCATCAAGTTCTGCAGAAAGCAAAACTAAAAAAGAAAAACGTGATATAGTTATGTTAACAGATTCTTACATAAAGAATTTGGAAAATTACTTAAACAGCCAAGACAAATCAATCAGAATGATGGGTGCAAAAGAAGTTGCAGCAAGGCTTGAAGAAGATGATTCCAGAAGAAATGATAAAGCATTAAATGCATTAGTCAATAAGATGATTCAAGACCCGTATCAACCGATAAAAGCACTTGGTCTGGCACTGTTAGCCTCAAGAAAAGTAACCGGAGACGAATATACTGTAGGCGTTCTAACACAAATGAGGGACGGCAAAACAGGTTACGGCGAAGATTCATTGATGGCAAATGATATCTTATTAAAGATGTCAGGTCAAATAGTTCAAAAAGAATTTGAAGTTCCTGAGAAAAAGAAAAAGGAAAGTAAATAATGGCAGATGTAGGTAAAATATTAGCAAAAGGTGCAGGTGCGGCAGCATTGTATTTTGTCGCACGTGATGCTCATGTAAACGGGAAAATACAAGCTGATATTGAAATGAAAAATGGCGGATCAAAAGCTGCTGCCTACTTTTTAGATAATTCTATGACCATTGATCGCCCAAGTCTTACAAAGTCAAGAATGCAGGATTGGGTATTCAGAAAAGAACTTTCTCAAAATATAAGGGGTTTTTGCGACTCCTTTGCCGGATATTTTAAAGGTATTGGCAAAACAATAGAAAACACCTTACTGCCATTGGGCTTGGGCCTTGTTGCGCTATTTACAAAGAGCAGCAAGCTTGCAAAAGGGTCTGCACTTGGTCTTTTGGCAATCGGTGCATTCTCATTTGTCAAAGACGGTTTGGGTATTGGAAAAAGAAACGACTTAAAATTACCTACCGAGTAAATCAGGACGTCTTTGTTTTGTTCTCTTAATGCGTTCAGCCTGCCTGAACTCTGCAATTTCTTTGTGATTACCATTTAGGAGAACTTCCGGAACTTCTAAGCCTCTAAACTCACGAGGTTTTGTGTATTGCGGATATTCCAAAAGTCCGTCAGCAAAACTATCATCATTCGCCGATTCAATTTTGCCCAAAGTTCCTTCAAGCTTTCTGCTAACCGCATCAATAACACACATTGCAGGAAGTTCCCCTCCTGTCAGGACAAAATCTCCCAAAGAAATCTCTTTTGGCTTTATAATATCTCTGATTCTTTCGTCAAAACCTTCATAATGACCGCAGAGCATAATTATTTGATCATACTTTGCCAAATCATTGACAAGTTTATCATTTAACGGTTCTCCCTGTGGAGAAAGCATTACGGTCAAGGAATTAGGTAATTTTTCGATACTTTCATAAGCATCGACATATGGCTGAGGCATCAAAACCATACCTGCACCGCCACCGTATGGGGTATCATCTACTTTTTTGTGCTTATCAAGAGTATAATCTCTCGGATTTACAGTATTAACCTCAACCACACCGTTTTCAACGGCACGTTTCAAAATACTGTAATCAAAATAGCTCGCAACCATCTCCGGGAATAATGTTAATACATCAAATCTCATTGTAAAAGTCCCTCTATATTGTTTACGGTAACTCTTTTTTCTTTTATGCTGACCTCAGGCACAATAGCTTTTACAAAAGGTATGAGACAAACTTGCTTTGAATTTGTTTTCACTGATAAAAGATCACTTGCCCCATTATTTGATACTCCGATTATGAACCCTAACTTTTTACCGTCAGGATCAACGACATCCAACCCAACAAGCTCATCTATCAGAAATTCATCTTCTTCCAAACTTTCTCTTATTGTTTCCTCCTGAACAAATAATAAAGCACCTTTTAACGGTAAAAGTTCATTGATAGAATTTATTCCATCAAATTTTACAATAGCATGATTTTTATTTACTCTTGATTTTAAAATTTTTACAGGTTTGTAATCATTATCAGGTTTTATAAAAACTTTATTCAAAGACAGGAAAAAGTCCTGCTGACTTTTAGAAATGCCAACTTTTGCCTCACCTTGAACCCCATGAAAATTCAGAATTTTACCAACAGAAATATATTTACCCATTATTCTTCTGTTTTAGGCTTTCTTCCACGTTTAGGTTTTTCCTCTGAAGACTCCTCAGCTTGCTTTTTAAATTCAGCCGGAGCATCTTCTCTATCCTGATTCCAACGTTCAAGACCCATTTGAGATCTTATAAGACCAATACCAACGTGAACTCGCCATTCATCCATTTTCAACTGAGCCGCAATAATCTTGTGACAACCGATTGGAGGCAACGGTAACAACGGTTCATATAAATTCTTTATAGCAAACAACTGATCAGGTGAAATGGCCAGCTTACGTTTAGGGAACGGAAGTTTTGGGAGCATCATCTTTTGTCTTACAAGATTAATGCCAAAGAAAACTTTTCTTGGTTCCAAACCGATTTTTTCACCAATAACTTCGTGCGCATCTGGGTTTGGTAATGGTAACATTGCTTTATACAGCAATTCAATTTGCTCTAATTGCTCCTTGCTAACCAATAATTGTTTTGGGCCCTTGTTTGGCTTATTAAATCTTCTTTGCTGTGGTCGTTGATTATTAAATCTGCGATTATTATTAAAACCGCCACGATTATTGTTAAACCCGCCTCTGTTGTTATTTTGTCTATTACGGTTATTGTTATTGCCATAGCGATTGTTAGGACGGTTATAGCCGCCACCGCGATTATTGTTATTACGATTGTTGTTATAATCACGACGTGGAGGTCTGTCATCACGACCTTCGCCTGCACTATAACTGCTGTAAAATTTAGGTTGTTCTTCCTGAACTTGTTGTGTTTGTTCTGCAGATGGGGTTTCTTCAGGTGCGGATGATGGTGTAATCATCATTTTCTTATCAGGATACAAACAATCCGGGCAAATAACTCTCTTGGGGTTTTTCGTCTCGAATTCACGACCGCACTTAATGCACTTGTTTACATACATAATTTAAAAGCCTCTTAATTGAATAAAATAATAAAATGAACTCCTCGAAAAATATCGATATAAATTAATTACAAATTTGTAAATATATTTTAACATATAATGTGATTTTTTGCAAGAGGTTATTTTTCAACCCAAAAAGTAACAGGCCCGTCATTAACTAGCGAAACATCCATCATTGCACGAAACTTGCCTGTTTTGACCACCAGATTTGATTGTTTTGTCATGGTTACGAAATATTCATACAACTCATTTGCGACATCAAGAGGGGCAGATTTGTCGAAACTGGGACGAGTACCCTTTTTACAATCACCACATAAAGTAAATTGAGATACAACAAGAATTTCGCCTTTTATATCTTTAACCGACAAATTCATCTTGTCATTTTCATCTTCAAAAATGCGGAGATTAACTATTTTTTCCGCAAGTTTTTCGGCATTTAGCTTTTTATCACCCTTTTCAACCCCGACAAAAACCAATAATCCGTTTCCGATCTTTGAATACAGTTTGCCATCAATTGTTACAGATGCTTCTTTTACCCTCTGAATCAACGCTTTCATATTCTATTCTACCTTCCCTCTCAACTGACCGCAGGCAGCATCTATATCTGCACCCCGTTCTAACCTTACCGTAACTTTTTTGCCAGAATTTTCAAGCAGGCACTTGAATTTCATAATAGAATTATTTGACGGACGCTTATAATCGTTCTGTTCTGTCGGATTGTACGGGATTAAATTTATATTACATTTTATATCGTGCAGATATTCGGCCAACTCCTTGGCTGACTCTGTTGTATCGTTCAAATCTTTTATCAAAAGGTATTCTATTGTTATTCTTCGGCCGGTTTTTTCAACATAAGACTTCAGGCATTTGTGCAAATCACGCATATTATATTTTTCTTCAATCTGCATAAGGCTTTTTCTTATCTGATGATTTGGTGCGTGCAAAGAAATCGCAAGAGTTGATTGCATATCAAGCTCTGCGAGTTTTTCTATCTGAGGAATAATACCGCTTGTAGAAACAGTCAGGCGTCTTTGACCTATTTGGAAGCTGTCATTGAATATTTCCATAGCCTTTAAAACGTTGTCCAGATTCAGCAACGGTTCACCCTGTCCCATGAATACGACATTTGTAACTTTCAAGCCGGTATCTCTTTGAATCATCAAAACTTGCTCAACAATTTCTTTATATGTCAAATTTCTTATAAAACCACGTTTCCCAGTTGCACAAAACGAGCAATTAACTGCACAACCAACCTGCGAACTTACACACGCCGTTAAGTTTGCTCTATTGTCAAATCTCATCAATACGGTTTCTACACACTCTCCGTCTGGATATTCAAGCAAATATTTTATTGTTCCGTCAGAACTTACCTGTTTGACTTTAATTTTTGTATCAGTTACGACAGCAACCTTCTTCAGATCTTCTCGAAAATCTTTTGACAAGTCAGTCATTTCATCAATATTCTTGGCAGACTTCAAATAAATCCAATTATGGATTTGTCTTGCTCTGAACTTTGATTGATGAAGTTCGTCAGTAATTTTTTCTATTTCTTTTTGACTAAGCCCTGTTAATACTTGCATAATACATATTCTACAACAAAAAGGAATAAGCACATAATAAATATTATAAAACCCCTTGACCGCTTTCTTTATTCGGGCAAAGAAAGCGGTCAGAAAGAAAGCCCGCAGCCTGAGCTACGTTCGTTAATCATTTGTAAGCTTGCTACCCGAGCGGAATAACTCGCATATGCTCAAACAAATTCCGCTTTGAAAATGTAGCAAGCAACAATGATTACTCACTTCGCAAAGGCTGTATTTTTGTGTCCTTAACGTAGTGAACAATCATTACATAACGAAACAATGACAGGGCGAGCATTGTTTGAACGATAAAAATGATAGATTCTGAATCAAGTTCAGAATGACAACTGAGTGAGTTTGCGAGCCTTTGGTTGAGTTATAGTAATGATTAGTGAACGGAGTTCAGGACAATCATTTTCTTTCGTCAGTTTCTTTT
>JBGUSD010000040.1:0-8552 GCA_045132355.1 Candidatus Gastranaerophilaceae bacterium | reverse complement strand
GAGTTATAGTAATGATTAGTGAACGGAGTTCAGGACAATCATTTTCTTTCGTCAGTTTCTTTTCGACAAAAGAAACTGACTGCTGGGTGTGGGGCAGCAAAAGCCCCACTTTAAGGCTTTACAAATAAAGAGAAAGAAAATGCTGTATGCAGATAATATTTATTATGCAATAAAATTATTTAACAGGGATTTTATCCTTGTAATATTCAACAATTTCAAGCATAGAGTGCAACATTAGCGCTATGGGTTCAACCTCCAACTTCCATTTTTCATAACCACAAGATTTTGGCAGTAATGCCAAAGGATTGTCAGGAAAATCTCTGCATATCTGAGGTCTGTTCTCGTAATCAGAACAACGGTTACCTTCTGTTAATTTTGGACAATGATAAAAATATACATCATCTTCCTTGTTATCTTCAAGCATTTTTATGTACTCAGGATAAATTGCCCTCGCATCCTCTTTTGACTCATACGGAACAAATACACTTGTAAATTGCGCTGCAAATTTGTCTCCGTTTTTGGCTTTTTCTTTCAATTCCGGATATGAAAATTCACTACACGCCAATTTGCAGCACGTACCACAGCCAATACATGAAAATTCTTTTCTGTATGCAAGTATTTCCATCCATTTTCTGAGTATTTCTTTGGAAATATCATTTTCCAGCATATCTAAAACAGCTTTTTGCCAATCATAACCTTTTGAGTTTTCCTGATAAACATCAAAAATATCACCCTCAATATCAGGCTTTAATGCTATTACACGTTTTTCAATCTCTGCTGATGAAATTTTGAAAACTTCCCTGTATTTTTTCTTTAAATTTTCAACAGATACACTTACATCTTCCATAACAACAGTCTAGCATGAAATTATTCAAACAAATTTTTATATGCGTGTCTTAACTTGAAAGTAAACATATTTTCGCCATCTTCCTGAAGCATTTTGAAAGCAACGGCATAATCAAGCGGTGCAATTTTGCCATTAAGATAAAAGCCCGTAAAGTTGTTTTTATCATCACGCTCTGACTTCATATCAAGAGCATAAATATATGCGGCAATGTCTTTGTTGTCAATTATATTATCGCCCGTATTTTCACCGTGATTTGCAATATGCCTGAACCTGTTTTCAAGACCTTTTTTGTACTGCTCAAGCTCAGCTTTATCCGATGGCATAGGCATAAGATTTGATAACTGCATATATTTTTTGTAATCTTCAAGAGTAAATTGATATGTTTGATTCCCCGTTTTTGCGGCTACATATATAGCATAAGAATCAGCAATATCAATAACTTCCGCCTTATAATCCTTATCTA
Source organism: Candidatus Gastranaerophilaceae bacterium (assembly GCA_045132355.1). GTDB lineage: Bacteria > Cyanobacteriota > Vampirovibrionia > Gastranaerophilales > Gastranaerophilaceae > SIG32. The sequence goes on along the minus strand of JBGUSD010000040.1, from coordinate 7,242 downwards.
TTTTTTCAATATCAGCCTGAGTTTTATTCTCTTTCTCTACAAGTTTTCTCCATTTGGGAGATAAGAAATCATACGCCTCAAGCCTTGGCAGGGGCACTCCGTCTTTTATAAGCATCATACTTACAATTTCAAAAAAAGCTTCACCAAGTTCATAATTTGCGTATGAAGATAATTCCATGAAAACTCCTTATGCGATATCCCAACGGCCACAAGTGCCGCCCCAACGAGCAATTATATTACCCTTAATATCTTTAATTTTATCAACATGTTGAATTTGGTCAACTCCTTCAACAATTGTAATAACTTCGCAGTTGTTTGAACAACCGTTACAATCACACGTAATTGATGAAAAATGCATATCTCCAACTTCCCAACCTCTAAATTTTGTCGGAGTTTCAGTATACTGATGATTTTCCATAGCAAGCAATGCGGCACCAATTGCACCCATTGTTTGATGGTTTGCAGGTACAACTACTTCATGCCCCAAAGCTTCTTCAAAAGCCTTTACCATACCTGTATTTGTTGCAACACCGCCCTGAAAAGAAAATACCGGCAAAAGCTCTTTACCCAATGCCAAATTTGATAGGTAGTTTCTAACAAGCGCCTGACACAATCCATACAACAAATCTTCAACCGGATACCCCAGTTGCTGCTTGTGAATCAAGTCGCTTTCCGCAAATACTCCACAACGACCTGCAATACGTGCAGGGTTTTCAGACTTCAATGCGGTCGCCCCAAATTCTTCAATCGGAACATTCAACCTCTGAGCCTGATGATCCAAAAAGCTTCCTGTTCCTGCAGCACAAACAGTATTCATCGCAAAATCAGTGACAATACCATCTCTGAGGATGATAATCTTACTATCCTGACCACCAATTTCAAGTATAGTTTGAACACCCGGCACATTTACACTTGCCGCAACAGCATGGGCCGTAATTTCGTTTTTAACAACATCCGCACAAACTAATGCCCCTGCAAGGTTTCTTCCCGAACCCGTTGTTCCGACACCCATAACATCATAATCGGTCAATTTTTGTTCATATAACTTTTTCAAACCTGTTTGTACTGCTAAAACAGGTTTACCAGCCGTTCTTAGCATGTAACTATCGACATATTTGCCATGCTCATCCACAAGTGCCAATTTTGTTGTAACTGAACCTACGTCTATACCTAAATATACTGTCAAACTCATAATATCCCTCTATCTAATGTTTATTCTATCATAAAAATAAATATATGATAATTTATATATAAAATGTCCCCTGATAATTAAACCAGAGGACATTTTGAAAAATCACGCAAATTACTTGTTTGTTGGGATTCTCATTCCGTAGAATGAACGAACTACAAATACCAAAGCAATTATCAGCAATACCCACCCGACAATAGGTGCGATATCTTTGAATGCTTCGCTAATTGCAATCTCCATAGCCAACAAGCCAAATAAAGTTGTGAACTTGATAATTGGGTTCATTGCAACTGATGAAGTATCCTTGAACGGATCACCAACCGTATCGCCAACAACTGTTGCTTCATGAAGCGGTGTGCCTTTCTCTTTCATATCAACTTCAACAATTTTCTTTGCATTATCCCAACATCCGCCGGCATTTGCCATAAATACAGCCTGGAACAAACCAAATACCGCAATCGCAATCAAATAGCTTACAAAGAATGCAACAGGATTTGAGTTTTCTCCAACAGGAGCTGACAAACAAGCAAGTGCCAATGCAAAAGAGAACAATGCAATAAAGATATTTACCATACCTTTTTGTGCATATTGAGTACAAATTTTTACAACCTCTTTTGAATTTGCAACATTAGCACTCTTTGAATTTGCATCATCAAGTTTGATATTGTCTTTAATATATTCAGTGGCTCTGTATGCACCTGTTGTAACAGCCTGCATAGAAGCGCCGCTGAACCAGTAAATTACAGCACCACCGGTTAACAAACCTAGAAGTGTATATGGATTTAACATATTCAAAATCATCTCAGGCTGAATACCCAAAGTGTTTTGAATTACCAATATAAGTGAGAAAATCATTGTTGTAGCACCGACAACCGCAGTACCGATCAATACCGGTTTTGAAGTTGCTTTAAAGGTGTTACCTGCACCGTCATTTTCTTCCAAATATTGTTTTGCATTTTCAAAATCAGGTTTAAAACCATATTCTTTTTCTACTTCACCTGCAACATCAGGGATTTCTTCAATCAATGATAACTCATAAACTGATTGGGCATTATCTGTTACAGGGCCGTATGAATCAACCGCAATGGTTACAGGACCCATACCCAAGAAACCAAATGCCACAAGACCAAATGCAAATACTGATGAATAACTCATCAACTCTGCAGGAATATAGGTGCTAGCAAAATATGCAATACCCATAAGCGCAACAATTACTGCACCGATCCAAAAGCCTGAGAAGTTACCTGAAACAATACCTGAAAGAATTGTCAAAGATGCACCGCCTTCTTTTGATGCAGTAACAACTTCTTCAGTATGTTTCGCTTTTGGTGATGTGAATATTTTTGTAAATTCAGGTATCAATGCTGCACCTAAAGTACCGCAAGAAATTATGCTTGATAATACCAACCATAAACTACCTCCTAAAGGAGCCAATAGCCAATGGCTGACACTGAATGTCATACATATTGATAAAATTGAAGTCAACCAAACCAAATTAGTCAAAGGTTGTTCAAAATCGAATTTTTCTGTTTTTGCGGCATATACCCTTGTAAACAATCCGTTAATCCAATATGAAACAACAGATGTCACAATCATCAAAAACCTCATTACAAAAATCCAAGCCAACATTTGAACTTGGTTGAGATCGCCAACTACTGCCAATAATATAAATGAAACAAGCGCAACACCTGTTACACCGTATGTTTCGAAACCGTCTGCGGTAGGTCCGATGGAATCTCCTGCGTTGTCACCTGTACAATCTGCGATTACGCCAGGGTTACGAGGATCATCTTCTTTGATACCGAATTGAATTTTCATCAAATCAGATCCGATATCAGCTATTTTTGTAAAAATACCGCCTGCAACACGAAGTGCAGAAGCACCCAAAGATTCACCGATTGCAAAACCGATAAAGCATGCACCTGCCAAGTGTCCCGGTACAAATAAAAGTATTGTAAGCATCAATATCAATTCAACTGATACAAGCAATACTCCAATACTCATACCTGCTTTTAACGGTATATTCAAAACATTTAATGGATTGCCTTTGAGTGATGCAAATGCAGTCCTTGCGTTTGCCAAGGTGTTCATTCTGATGCCAAACCAAGCAACACCGTAAGAACCTAAAATACCGATTACTGACCAAGCAAGAATTGTCAATACACCGGCCACTCCCATATGTTGCAAATAGCCAAAGTAGAACGCAATACACAAACCAATCAATACTTCCAAAACGAGTAAAAACTTACCCTGTTGAACAAGATACGTTTTGCAAGTTTCAAAAATCGTATTACCGACGTCTGCCATTGCTCTGTGAACACTCAAATTCTTAATTCTTAAGAATTCAATAAAACCGAAAATACAACCTATAACGGAGATAATCATACCAATTACAAGCAGATTAAAACTCTCCGGTGAAGCTTGCTGAATATTCGGCACTACCAAATTAGCCTCGCCCGCAAATGAAGGAGCGATACCAAAAAGCAATCCTAATATTGCCATAGTAAACTTTTTAACCATAATATCCTCCACTAAAAGTTTTACAAATAAATTATAATAAAAATTACGAACACAAACAAGTTTGTAACAATAAATCATACAATTATACTAGCACCCAACATGTTGAAAAATATCTCTATATTTGTTATAATGATAATAGAATAAGTTAAGGGGATTTAGATATATGTGGAAATTTATCTTTTTTATTGCGTTTTTATGTGCATGTCACTGGTGCGCTACGAATCTGGATTTTGACACTATTTCAAAGACAACTATTCAAAAAGGGCGTACAGACCAGACAGTAAACTTCATTAACTCAAGAAGGCAAGAACAAGCTGAAAGAGTTAAAAAAGTTTTAGGGTATTAAAAGAACATAGCTTTTAGTACAAGTAAACATCTTCAAGCAATTTTATTTCAAATTCACTCCCGGCCGGGACAGATATCCTTCCGCCCTCTTTAAACAGAGATATTATAGGCGAAGCGACAAGATTTACTGCATATCCGCCCATACCAACAATTGTGGGTATTGGAGAAACAATAACACCAATTGGATTATTTGCCAATCTTGAAGACGTTCTTCTGGTCTTTTGGTAGAACCTTTCACCCTTGGCAACCTGCTTTGAAATATTCTTCCAATACTGCCGTTTACCTTTTATATTATTTACAAAGATTTTCTTGTGATTTGCTTTAGTTATTTTAGCCTTAATACCGAGGGTTGAACCGTTCAAAACCATACTATCAATAGACAATACGATGAGTCCGCCATTACCTGTCATTTGAGGGAAGTGAGAATCAATGACTTCACCTCTGAAAACAGTACCTTGCGGTATTGTAACATACCTTGAGTACACAGGCCTTTGGGATACAAAAGAAAGCCTTGTCCCAATTCTTGTCGAATCAGATACCCCCTGATGCGACCTAACGACGAATTTTGTTCCACTTTTTATTTTTATTGCAGTAGAACTGCGAACATTTGAAATGATTGGTTTTTGCGTTGCGGGAGTCAGACTTGGCAAAGAACTTGGAGGGGTCTGCGTTTTTACGGGTTGAGCTTTTGGAGTTGATACCGGTGAAGACGGCTTTGTCGGTTTGACGTTTGGAACTGGAGGCAATCCTTCCAATTCAAGCCTTGACGGATTATATTTCTTTCTGATTTCCTCATCAACGGAAACATCAAATTCCAAAGCAAAAACAGGCATTGCCAAAACAAACACTGCCAGAATTGTTGCTAATATATCTTTAAACAAATGCTTCACAGACCACCATTTACTTATTTGCTTAGTAACTCATTTATCGCTTTTGCAGCTTTTTTACCGGCACCCATTGCATTTATAGCATTTGATTCCCCAACAGGCGCAACATCGCCACCAGCATAGACAAACGGAAGGTTGGTTGCTCTTGAATCATCCACCGTTATATAACCTCTGGAATCAGTAATAATTTCAAGGCCTTCTGCCTGAGCGGATTTTTGGATAATAGGGTTTGGACCTGTGCCCAAGGCAACAATTACAGTATCAACATCTACATCAACAAATTTACCGGTTCCTACAGGTCGTCTCCTACCGCTTGCATCAGGCTCGCCAAGCTCCATTATTTCAAACTTCATCCCGTTGACATAACCGTCTTTATCGTAGATTTCAACAGGAGCATGCAAAAATTTGAAAATTACACCTTCTTCTTTTGCGTGACGAATTTCTTCAAGCCTTGCCGGCAATTCTTTTTCCGTCCGTCTGTATATAATATATACATCTTCAAAGCCTACACGGACCGCTGTTCTTGCTGCATCCATTGCAACATTACCGCCGCCTATTACCGCAACTTTTTTGCCCACCTTTAGAGGAGTAGGGCTATTTGCTTGTCCCGCCTGCATAAGGTTTACACGAGTCAAAAATTCATTTGCAGAGAATACGCAGTTTAGATTTTCACCTTTAATATGCATCATTTTGGGCAAACCTGCGCCTGAGCATATAAATATCGCATCGAAGCCATCTTCCTTCAATTGTTTCAAAGTAATAGATTTTCCAACAATTACATTAGTTTTAAATTGAACACCCATGTTTTTAAGGACTTCAATTTCTCTGTCCAAGAATTTTCTTGGAAGTCTGAAAGGCGGTATGCCGTATCTTAAAACCCCTCCGAGTTTATGCAAGGCTTCAAAGACAACAACGTCGTGTCCCGCTTTTCTGAGATCTGCCGCAGCCGTTATTCCGGCACAACCGGAACCCACAACCGCAACCCTTTTCCCTGAAGGTTTTATCTCAGGAAGTTCAGCCTTTGTGTTATCCCCGACATAACGTTCTAATGCACCGATTGCAACAGGTGAACCTTTTATACCAAGAACACAGTTCCCTTCACATTGTCTTTCCTGAGGGCAAACACGGCCGCAAACGGAAGGCAACATGCTTGTTTCTCTAATAATATCGCCAGCTTTATCTAAATCATTCTCTTTAATTGCCAAAATAAATTTCGGAATTTGTATATTTACAGGACAGCCCTGAACGCATCTTGGATTTTTGCAATTTAAACATCTTGATGCTTCAAGCTTAACCTGTTCCTCTGTCAAATTGCTCTCAACAGCCTCAAAATTGGAACGTCTTTCTATTTTATCCTGCTCTGCAGGTCTTTGTCTTTCTACTGCCATTACTAAACCTCTCTCCTTTTTAAATATTACTTTAAATTACGCAAAAGTGCAAGTTTATAAAGTCTTTTTGTTGTATAATTTTCTTATGAACACCTCAGAAAATACACTAAAATCACTGGAATTTGATAAGGTTCTTGAAAAACTTTCTATATACGCAAAGACAAAACAAAGCAAGCGTATATGTATTGAGTTGCGGCCTTTAGACAACAATATCCAAAAAAGCCTTGACTATACAAGAGAAGCAAAACGTATTTTTGACCTGGCAGCAGAGTTGCCGATTGATTTTGTAGCAGATATTGAGAAAATCGAAAATAATTCTATGGCAACATACTTATCTGAGGAGGAATTGGTAGATATTGCTAAAACCGTCAGAACTTCAAGATTGGTCAAAAAATTTATATCCGAATATTCAAAAGACGGAGATTTGCTTAGAGATTTAACCAAAGACCTTATAGTTAACAAAGAGCTTGAGGACAGGATTTTTTCAACTTTTGATGACACGTTGAACATAAGACCTGATGCATCTGCAGAACTAAAAGGTCTGTATTCATCACTAAAGGATACGGAGAGGAATTTGCACTCAACCGTTAATAACCTTTTAACATCCCAAAATTTTTCAAAGCATCTGCAAGAAAATATATACACAACAAGAGATGACAGAATAGTTTTTCAAGTTATGGCATCAGAAAAGAGTAAAGTTCCCGGGATTGTACATGACGTATCTGCAACAAATAAAACATTTTATATAGAACCGGAACAAATTGTTCCACTAAACAACAAAATCAGGGAAACAAAATCAAAAATTCACTCTGAAATCATCAGAATTCTTTCAGAATTAACGAGACAAGTCAGGGATGTTATGCCTGAAATTAAATTGTCAGAACAAATATTGGCAGAAACGGATTTTCATTTT
>JBGUSD010000039.1:0-12381 GCA_045132355.1 Candidatus Gastranaerophilaceae bacterium | reverse complement strand
TAACGAGTTCTGCCGTTCTGTCACGCACCATATCTTCCAGCTTTTCAGAGTAATCTTCAAGCTTTTGTTTTGCAATTTCAAGCTCGTTGATTTTTTCTCTCAGACTGCTTAGAAGGTAACTTCTCTCAATTCCGTTTCTGATATTAACTATTAAATCATCATTATCCCAAGGCTTTTCAATATATTTATACAGCCCAATCTCATTGATTGCTCTTATTGCATTCTCTTTATCCGCATAACCCGTCAAAAGAATCATGCTTACTTCCGGATACATTTTTTTAGCCGCAGTCAAAAATTCCAAACCATTCATCTCCGGCATCATAAAGTCAGAAATTATAATATCCGGAACATTGTCTTTCAGAAAAGCTATTGCCTCCTTAGGATTGTTAAAGAAAAATGCATCGTCAAAACCTTCAACTTTCAAAAGAGTTTTAAAAGCGGAGGTAACAATTTTTTCATCATCAACTACAACTATTTTTCCCATACTATAAATATTAAACCATTATTTGTATAAGAACAAATAGTTTACAAATTCGCAATATTGTTACTTTTTGTTACTCCACAGCCCATGCAAATTACAATATTCTTTTGCTACAAAATCACCACAGGTTGTGATCTTATATTTAGACTCCATACCAGGTTTAAGGAACTTGATATGCAACTCATCATCACTCACGGCCTCAATAAATTCAATAAAATGTTCTTCAGTCATAGGATGAGGCTGAGAGCCAACTTTTATTATTTTTGCATTTTCGAAATCTTCGACAACCGGTACATGTTTTTCTCCAATATTTTGTTCATCAGTCTTTTCATCAAGTTTCAACATAGGTTTGCCGCAGCAAACAAGTTCTCCAAAGCTTTCATGTATTACAGTTACAATATTGCCGCAGATTTCACATTTATATATTTCATTTCTTTCTGTCATAAGCCCTCCAAAACAATACTAATTAATACAAAAATTTATACATTACCTGATGGATTAATATTTCTTAATAAAGTACTAAAATGTTAATATTAGGATTAAAATAGTATTATGAAAGTTTCTGCAATCCAATCTTACAATCTTCGCTTTAAAGCAGCGAAACGTGAAGCTATTGACAAGAACTTTATGTACATCAAAAAAGATGAACATCAAAAGTCTTCGGCTGCGTTCAAGTATCACCCAATGGATTATATTGGTGGTATTTTGGCCGCAATAGTTGCAGTTTTATGTTTATCTGCTTTTAGGGGTAGATTAAATTAAAAAATTTGTGATATAATTAAATTAAGCCGTACTCCACGGGGATTTGCGATCTCTTGACTCGAAGCGAATGCGGGGTGCAGAGCCTGTTGTGAGGGTTATCGGTATTATATTGATATGGTTAAAACCGTTGACGTTTAAATTTAGTGTGGCGTAAGCTGTCGAACCGTGTCAGGGTGGAAACACAGCAGCACTAAGACAATCCTTGCGGGTATATTAGGTTTAAAAAGAGATTTTAACTTTGGATGTATGATATTGCTGATTCGATAGACAGTGGTACGGCTTTTATTTGAGGGATAATGAGCAAATATTTTATTTTAAATGCAGAAAATTTCGGGATCTCTAAGTGGCACAACAAAGCCGTAATTGATGGCTACAATAACGGATTTTTGACATCGGCCTCAATCTGTGCCAACGGGGAAGCTTTTTCTGCTGCTGTTAACGACATATTACCCGAATGTCCAAACCTTGGATTAGGAATTCAATTAAATATTTCCTACGGAAAATCAGTGTGTAAATCTAAATTACTGACAGATGACAAAAATAACTTTAACAAAAAGCACACTTATTTTCTTGCAAATTATAAAAACGAAGAACTTCTTAAGGAAATAGAAGACGAATTCAGAGCTCAAATAGATATAATCAAGCAGTACAAATCTCCGGACCATATTACATCATGTTCATATATCCATTCAATACCTGCAATATTTGAAATGGTTACAAAACTCGCAAAGGAATATAATATACCATATGTAACCACGTACAATGAGCCAATACATATCTTGCCAAGTGTACAAAAGCATATAAATTCTGTTTTCTACCTGAATTTACTCAATCTTGCTCTCCTAAAATCATACAGTATTCATAACCTTAAATACATTAAGGGGCAAAATATACAGACAAATGACTACTTTTTAGGTCTTATATATAGAAACCTCCTGGATACAAGAGCAATAAAACATGGAGGATTAAATAAGATTAACGATGGGATTGTTGAATGCTGTATAAATCCTTCTAATTTTGACAGTACAATATACAATGATCAACGGCTTAATGAATATAAAATTTCTTTAGATATGAGGCTAAAGGATACTATTGAACGAATGGGATTTGAAATAACAAATTATAGTAACATATGAAAAGATATATAGTTTCAATTTTTATAATATGTGTTTTTATTGTCTTTGTTATTTTTATGGCAAAGGTAAAAGAAACCAGTCCCGTTTTAAACATAATAAGCCCCTCCGTATTGCAGATTGACATGAATAATAACGGCAAAATAGACTTCAATGAAACTGTGTGCCTTGATAATGTTGAGACACCGAGCCTTGACATAACGTCAAAACCTCCGAAATTTATGAAAGGTAAAAGTTATAAAGAGGTCGTAAACTTAGCATATTTAGCAAGCCAATATGCAAATAACAACATATTTTTAAAGAATGTATCTTACAAGATTAAAAACAAAATTGATTTTGATTGCATTCATGCAGATGTATATATAAACGAAGCGAATTACGGGGAAATGCTTGCCAATAACGGTTTTGCCACATATAACGGTTATATAAACAAGGATGCTCTAAACAAAAACCTTAAAGAAAGACTTGATCTTGTATTGTACAACCTAAATAGTAACAAGTATCATGAACTTGACTGCGAATTTGGTAAACAAACCTCAAAATACACTATTTTACCAAGAACACAACTCAACAAAAGTGCAGAGCCATGCAATTATTGCCACGTTAAACCATTAAAGCATATACAAAAAGACTCCGGGAGCAGCACCCCGCTAAAGGTTTCCTCCGGCAGCATTACGATGTATATAACTGATTTTACGAAAGTAAGCAAACCCGATAAATCCTGTTCGCAAGATGTCTGCAAATTGCTTGTCAACAAAATATCAAATGCAAAAAACTCAATAGACATAGCCGCATATGCTTGGGATAACATACCTAACATAAATACCGCGATTAAAAAAGCGAAAGAAAATGGTGTTAAAATCAGATTTGTATTTGATGAATATTACACAAAATCGAAAGAAACCTATCCCGACAAACAAATTATAGCTTCAGAGGCGGATGAATTTATGTCTGACCTGAATAAAAAATCTTCCAGCCTGTCAGACCAGCTTATGCATAATAAATTTATGATATTTGATGAAAATGAAGTTATTACGGGTTCAATGAACTACACTTATACTGGTTTGTCAGGTTTTAACGGCAATTCAATTCTGGACATAAAGTCAAAAGATGTAGCAAAACTGTACAAAGCAGAATTTGAACAAATGCTGTCAGGTAAATTTCACGCAGACAAGACCTCTACGGGGAATATAAATCATTTTGCAGTTGACGGAGCTAGAATTCGGGTATATTTTTCACCGTATGACAATGCGGCAAAGTATCTTGTAGAATTGATAAACGAAGCAAAAACATATGTATATGTTCCTACATTCCTTGTAACTCATGCCGACATATCTGCAGCTCTTGTGAGAGCAAAATCAAGAGGAGTGGATGTAAAAATTATTATTGATGCGAATAATACGTCATCAAGACACACAAAACATAATGACCTCAGAAAGAAAGGTGTACCTCTTAAAACAGAAGTTTTTGCCGGTAAGCTACACTCAAAAAGTCTTATAATTGATGACAAATTTACGGTAATTGGTTCAATGAATTTTTCATTTAGCGGGAATAATAAAAATGATGAAAACATGGTAATAATAGAAGACGAACAAATAGCAAAAATATATAAATATTTTTTCTTATATTTATGGAATAAGATACCAGACAAATGGTTAAAATATAGTGCGGCACCCGAATCTCCCGATTCATCAGGCTCTTGCTTTGACGGAATAGACAACGATTATGACGGATTTATTGACAGGGACGATCCGGGGTGCAAAGCCCTTTATCAATCAATAAACAGTCCAACAAACTAGTGCATAATGATTTTTGCTTCAACCTCTTTTTTAGCGCTAACACTTTTGTGCAAGCTTTTTGCAAGCTCTGACGCAGTATTTGCAGTGTAAAATTTTCCACTTGTGACCAAAGATGCACACTCTAATTGTTCCAAATCATCCTCATCTTCAATATTAAACGCAATCACATCAATAGAGATGTCATGTCTTACCTTCAATAGTTCCATTGCATATTTACAAGGACTTTCATCACAATTTTCTCCTCCGTCAGTCAGTAAAATTATTTTTTTATTACCGCTTATACCAACAAAATCTTTTCTTACAGCCTGCTTTAGTGAATAAGTTATCGGAGTCATCCCCCTTGGAGATAGGCTGTCTAATTTTGATCTGATTCCACGGTAATTCACATCCCCCACAGGAATCAAAAGACTTGATGCCCTGCATGCATCGATCGGAGTAAAACCTGATTTATGCCCATATACCCTAAGTCCAACCTGAGTATCAGGTGGTATTTGGGGAATAATTCCCGCCATAGTATTTAACATTAAATCGACTTTTCTTGCACCATCCAAATATTCATTCATACTGTTTGAAAAATCAAGAATAAAAAGAATTTTATCGTTTCCGGCATAATCATTATAATAATTATTGTGGCCATACATTCCATATTCACCTGCATAGACTGGAACAATAATAAATAATAAAAGAATAAGTAATCTCCTCATACATATATTATTCGCTTAAACAAGTAACTTTCAATTAACAATATGACTAAGTCAATTGACCTTTGTTTTTTATTGCAATATTATTAAAAATATGGACAAAGATTTAATAAGACAAGCAGAACAGTCTGTAAAAGAACAATTTGAAATAATCGACAATATCAGGGATTACAACCAGGAAAAAGTGTTAAATGCATTTGTAAACAACAAAGTAGCACCGGAGCATTTTTACACGGTTTCAGGATACGGACACGATGATCTTGGGAGAGAAGTTTTAGACAAAGTTTTTGCAGAAGTCTTCAGGGCTGAAAAAGCTATTGCAAGAGTTCATTTTGCATCAGGAACTCACACCCTTGCCTGCTGCTTGTTTGGTAACCTTAGACCAAACGATAAATTGATATCAGTTGCAGGAACACCTTACGACACAATGCTTGAAGTTATAGGAACAGCTGGCGACGATGAGACAAAAGAGGATTCTCTAATTGCACATGGGGTAAAATATGAAGAAGTTCCTCTTAAAAACAATAATACGGAAATTGATATTGATGCAATAGAAAAAGTTATTGATAATACGACTACAATGGTGCTAATTCAACGGTCAAAGGGCTATTCAACACGTAAATCCCTAACAATAGATGAAATAGGTAAAATTTGTACTGCAGTAAAGAGAAAAAATCCGAACTGCATATGTTTTGTTGATAACTGTTATGGTGAATTTGTTGACACAAAAGAACCGTTGGAAGTCGGAGCAGACCTTATTGCCGGATCCTTAATTAAAAATCCCGGCGGAGGAATCGTAGAGGCAGGCGGATATATTGCAGGTAAATCACGCTATGTTGACAAAGCTGCGAACAGATTGACTGCTCCTGGCATAGGGAGCGAAGGCGGGGCTATGTTTAATCAACACCGACTAATATACCAAGGTTTGTTTATGGCACCTTCTGTTGTGGCAGATGCTGTTAAAGGTGCAATTTTGGCCGCTAAAGTTTTTGAAGATATCGGATTTGATTCTGCACCTAAATATGATGAAAAACGCTCTGATATCATACAAAATATAATATTTAACAACCCTGGTGATCTTGAACATTTTTGCAGAACAATACAATCCATGTCCCCAGTAAACGGTTACGTTACACCCATTCCGGAATATGTACCGGGATACGAGGACAAAATAATTATGGCCGGCGGAACTTTTATAGAAGGCTCAACGATTGAACTATCAGCTGACGGACCAATGAGAGAACCTTATGTTGCATACATGCAGGGTGGGCTGAATTATGCACATGTCAAAATAGTATTAAAAAGAATAATAGAAAAATATTGTTAAGAAACAAATAATGTCGATTGCAAGATTATATGTAGTTCTAAAGAATTAGTAAAAAAGTCTTGTTAAGGTAAGTTTTTTATGCTAGAATGTTAATGTTCTCTTTACAGAGAGTGTTTGAATTTAAGAAGAAAGGTTTTTTATATGTCATTACCAAATGTAGCATATTTTTCAATGGAAATAGCAATGGACCAATCATTAAGCACTTATTCAGGTGGCTTAGGTTTTTTGGCAGGTTCTCATATGTTGTCAGCAGGATATTTACAACTACCTATGGTTGGTGTAACTATTCTATGGTCATACGGATATTACGACCAACGAATTGATCACAAAGGTCAGGTAGAAGTTGCATATATCAGAAAGTATTATGATTTTTTGAAAGATACAGGAGTTTCAACCGAGGTTGATATTTTCGGTGAAAAAGTTAAAGTTAAAGCTTTCCTTGTTGAACCTGAGCTTTTCGGAACATGCCCTGTTTATCTTTTAACAACTGATATTGATGGTAACAGCGATTGGGCAAAGAGCATCACACACAGACTATATGACGGTAATGAAAAAATAAGAATAGCACAAGAGACAGTTCTTGGTGTTGCCGGTGTAAGAATTTTACAAAAAATTGGCTTCAATTTTGACGTAATTCATATGAACGAAGGCCACGCACTTCCTGCAGCATTTGAATTGTTGAGCCAAAATAAAGGCGATTTGAAAGCTGTAAGAAAGAAAACCGTGTTTACAACTCACACACCTGTTGCTGCTGGTAATGAAGTTCACTGGGTTGATACACTTATGGAAGGCGGCTTCTTCGCAGGGTGCGACAGACAAACGGCAGTTGATCTGGGCGGAGAAAATTTCTCACTTACGGTTGCTGCACTAAAAATGAGCAGGATTGCAAATGCTGTATCTCAATTACACGGTCTTGTTGCAAACAAAATGTGGGAATGGGTTGAAGACAGATGCCCGATAAGAGCAATTACAAACGCAGTTAACTTACACTATTGGCAAGATCCGCGTATCAAGCGAAATGAAAATGATCTTGAAAAACTCTTAGAAGTAAAACGTGAAATGAAATGCGAATTGTTCAAATATATCGCAAACGTTGCAGGTAAAAGGTTTAACCCTGATGTTTTGACAATTACTTGGGCAAGAAGATTTGCGGATTACAAACGAGCATGGCTTATCCTTATGGATAAAGAAAGAATTGAAAAACTGCTTAATGAAGATAAAGTGCAAATCATTTTTGCTGGTAAATTCCACCCCGATGATGTTATGGGCAAAGATATGTTTAACAAACTACTTAATCACTCCCACCACCTTAAAAACGTTGTTGTATTACCTGGTTATGAACTTCAATTATCAGGAATGTTAAAACGAGGTTCTGATATTTGGTTAAACACTCCGCTCAGACCATTTGAAGCATCAGGAACATCCGGCATGTCAGCAAACGCTAACGGTGCATTGCACTTGTCTATATATGATGGTTGGACTGTTGAAGGTACATTTAACGGCATAAACGGTTATACTGTTGAATATCCTGAACTTGATGATGAAATGCCTTGGGAAGAACGTCATTGGAAAGACCATGAATGTATTATGAATATTATTGAAAATGAAATAATTCCGACATATTACAATAACAAAATGGAATGGGCAAGGTTGATGAGACAAGCTATCAGAACATCTGAAGCATATTTCAATTCTGACCGTATGGTAATTGAATACTACAACAGATTGTATCATCCGATTGCGCACAATGATGAATGTGCAGGAGAAGAAAGAAAAGAAATGAAGATTTCTGAAGCTCCAACATTTGATGCCTGGACTTTCTCAAATATTAAATAAGAAACATAACAATAATAAAAAGCGAAGGCTATAGCCTTCGTTTTTTTAATGCAAAAAAAAGGCTGAATTTAATCAGCCTGCTACACACTTTCTACACATTATTTACGATTTAAGGGGTACTTTATAGAATTTCTTTTTTAATATCTTGCTACTGATGCTCCACCCAAGATAGCACCTATTGCTGTTGTCAAAAACCCTATAGGGCCAAAGACAAAGCCTAATGCTCCCAGAGCCGCACCGCCTGCCATACGGCCTGCGGCCTTTTTAGCCTGTTCAGACCTGCTTACAGGCTGATTATATATTTTTGAGATATTTTCTTCTGCGGTAACTCTATCGGCCATACCAAGTGAAACGATTTGCTTAAATCCTTGCCAGAATGAGCTGCTTGCATTTTGCCTTATAGCCTGAGTTAGCGGAACCTGAGAATATTTTGACCATTCTTCACCAATCATACCTGCAATTTCATCTGCAGAAGCATTAGGGTATTTTGCCCTGAGAGCCTCTTTAAATGCTTCTATCGCAGCAGGAATTTGCTCCTGTTCGCTCAGCTGAATTCTTTCTGCCAAATACGTTGCGGCTTTTGCGATTCTGCCATCCGGAGAATTTATTGCCGCATAATTATCTCTTTGAAGCTCAATAGCATCACGTTGATAACCATATTGGAATTTCATATAATCTTTCATCTGGTCATAGTAATGTTGATAGTTGTATGCGCCACCTGCACCCATAAAAGGCATCATTGCGCCATACATCCCGTTACCATAGCCATAAGAAAAGTCCATATCGTAGAGATCACCACCCATTGCCTGTGAGTAGTAATTCCCAAACATTGGAAACATTCCTACGTTGCCTACCATTGTCCTAACCTCCAAATTAAATTTTTACTAACCTTACCTTACTTATATAAAAAATTTTTGTTATTAATAATTGCCTTTTAAAATAATATATGCTTTACATTTGTTTACAATTCAAATAATTAACATATTTGCCAATATTTAAAGCAGCATATAAAATTAAAATGTGAAAATAAAAATCTTCAATTTAATAGGTTTTATACTTGTTGCAGGTTTCATTGCCTTTTGCTTTTTCAACAAAGAATGGACGATGAAGCAGTATGATAAAATAACAAGTATGTATTATGTCCACAAAGGGGATAAAGCATTTTCTCATCTTAAAATGCAAAAAGCTGTTGATTATTACAATACGGCACTGAAATTGTATCCTCAGCACTATAGTGCTTGGTTTAACTTGGGCAATATATACGTAGTTTTTGAAGATTATTATTCTGCAGTTGATGCGTATGAGCAGGCTTTTACCATAAATCCGAAAATGATGATTGCCCGTATGAATTACGGTATTGTGTCTGCGGAAAAACTAGGAGATTTTGACGGTGCGATAAATCAATACAACGAGATTATTAACACAAAGCGGCACTTAATCTCTGTTCCGTTTATATACAGCAACAGAAAAAGCTATAAAATAAACAAAGGGATAGCATACTACAACATGGGTATTGCATATAGACAAAAATCTCTGTATAGCGGTGATAATTGGATAATACAAAGAGAATACCTAAACAAAGCAATAGATGCTTACAAAAACGCAATAAAAATTCTTAAAAAAGATTACGATGCACGATACAATTTGGCGTTGGCATATCACCTGATTGGGGATTATAACAATGCAGGTCTAACATATTGCAAGGCAATAGAGCTTTCACCAATGAATTACGAAGCTCATTATAACTTGGCAATTCTTTTGAGAAGGATGAGGTATTACAAGGAGGCCCTTGACGAAGCCGAGAAGGCCACAGTTTTAATTACGGATAGCGAAGGTCATACAAATCGACAAAGATACGTTTTTGACGTCATGAATGATGTTACAAGAACAATAATTTCTGAGAAGGAAAAACAATTTATGGTTGATAAGATAGATAACGAAGAAGTTGCAAATCCGTCATCTATAACATATTTAAACGGAAAGGTTGTTGCATCTGATGCACTGGATAAAGCTATCGTCAAAAACTTTAAAACTTGTGGAGCCAAAAAGCTTTTTTTAGATGACTAGCTAAATATTTTGTATAACGAAGTCGTTAAGACGTTAAGACGATAAGTCCTTTAATGCCTTCGGCAAGATTAATTACCCTCTTTCTCTGAGAGAGGGTGGCACATTGTGCCGGGTGAGAGTTCTTTTGGATTGCTTCGTCACTTAGTTCCTCGCAATGACGAGTAAAAGTAAGCAATAATCTAATGTGTTGCTGTGGCTCAGCCACCTCGCAATGACGAGTAACTACAAAACAATGATAGAAGGGCAAAAGCTTTTGCAAGAGCTATTCAGAGCCTACAACTGTTAGTAAAATCCTTCAACCGTTCAACTCGCATGTCATTGCGAGCGAAGCGAAGCAATCCATAAAGATTCTTCGCACTCCGTAATAAAATTGATTGAACGCAAAAAAATATTCTGCTCTGAATGACGATAAACCATTCAACCAACTGTTCAACAAATATTAGCTGAATGCCTTGAATGAACGTTCAACGTTTTTATTTACAACATTTGCAATAGATTCATATTCTGTTTGCAATGCGTTGTGTTCGGTATCAAGTTTCTTCAAATCGTTATCGTATTGTTTGTCTTTTGCTTCTATTTCGTTCAATTTTTTGGTATATTCTGCCTCAGCCTTCGCAATTGCTACCTCATCGTCAACACGCTGAATATCAGGACAGCTTGAATAAATGACGCCTTCCCAGCTTGTACTTTTTAAACCGGTTTCAGTTTCAGCATTTTCTTTGTATTTTACCTGTTCAAGAGATACAACACCGTTTTCAAGGGCAAACTGCAACCAAGATGAACTTTTCAAAAAATTATCTTCTAACAATTTATAATATTTGCCGGAAATGCCTTCTGCGGATTTTGTATCACTTCCGCCATTCATTCTGTGCCACAAGTTGACATACCATTGATTTTTTCCGTCATTTTCATCTATAATCTGCGGAAGCGGTATTTGATCTATCATTTTTAAATATTCGTTATAATATCTGCTTACGCTTTCAGTCCAAGAATTTACAGCTTCGCAATTTCTTTTCCATTCAATTTGTTTTTTAAGTAAATCATTCTGGTTGCTTGGTTGGTTATTTAGATTTGCCAAATCTGTATATATTTGTTCCCAACGGGTCATAAGCGCAGCTTCCGTTTTTACAGGCTCACTTGAGTTTATAGAATATGCATCCTCATTTATCCAATACTTTGCATTATCTAAGTAGTTTACTACATCACAATACAAATCTTTAATATCATTTATTAGATTTTGAATACAAGTATAATCTGACGTTTTGCTAAATGCATTAAGTAAACCTTTTGCGGCATATACACCTGAGCCTGCAAAACCGTCGGTTAAACTATTATTAGTGATACCACTTTTTGGTGTTATAGTAATTGTACCTGCTGAACTTGTTAAAATTTCACGTTCATACGTTACATTACCGTTGCTACCTGTTGTTGCTTTAGTTGATAACCCGTTATCACCCCATATCAAATGGCATAAATTATGTTCCATGTGCCAAATACCGGTTTTATTTGCACCTGATACACTATCATGACATGCAGAACTATTATAAGCCTCTGCCAATGCCGCAAAATCAGGCATTACAGGTGCCGCTCCCGGATATGCCGGAACGTTGCGTAATTCGTCAATCAATACTCCGTAGTAACCGGCATCCTCTTGTTTGTCAATACTTAATAATTTATTGGCCCATTGGTTATAAACATTTTTAGTTATATTTTGACCAATATTATTTATATATTCACCTATATTTTCATCTGAAACTTCTGATATTTGTGCAAATGGAACACTTTCTAATACCTGCGGAACATTAACCCCGTCAAATAATTCCTTCGGAGTACCGGTATTTATATCGAAGTACTCGTCATAATTCTCACCATACAATTTTTTTAATGATTCTTCATATTTAGGGTTATTGGCCAGTTCACAACCGTTTAACTCTAAAAATTCAAGAATATTGGAAGATGCCTCAAAGTTTTTTGCATCAGTTGAGCTTACAAGCAACTGGCCCTGTATATTTGAAATACCATATTGGTTCTTCAAATCATCAAACTGGTATATCAAAGCAGGAGTCAGGCTCAATGCAGTCGAATTCCCTTTTGAATCATACGACATCAGCATCAATTTGGAAGCATCTAGCGCCTGTATATACTCTCTGCTTGCTTCTTGGGTTTGATCCGCAAGACGAACTTTTGAGTTTGCAATCATTTGTGAATGCAACTCGTTATCGGATAACCTTGCGGTTATGCTTAATAGTCTTGCTTGTGAAGCTGATAAACCCAT
>JBGUSD010000038.1:0-3437 GCA_045132355.1 Candidatus Gastranaerophilaceae bacterium | reverse complement strand
TTTTGGCCTTTTATTTCTATTACCAGTGGAGAAAAGAGTTAGAGCTTCAGGGCTAATTTCGAATTATTAATACGCTTTTCAAGGATTTTGATTCTCTGTACATCAGAAATCGTATATGTACCGGATTTTATTTTGTCCTTTAGCCAGGATATTTCAAATTCCAGAGCTTTTACAATGCCCTCATATGATGCATATTCGACTATAAGCTCCCTTGTGTCAAAAATAATTTTTCTTGTTTCATATCCCGTAAAATATGGTAAATCTGACAAAAACGAAATTATTTCCGCAGAAACATTCCCTCCTATTATGTACTCTTTGTTTAATGATTGCATTTTTTCAGACATATTTTTTGCAATTTCAAGGAGTCTGCTTTCGTCAGGGTCGTCCATTGATGCAAGCATATCTCCTCTGCCAAGTATAACTCCTGTTATGGATTTGAAGGCTTCACAAGAGCATATATCCTCAAGATTTTTGTATCCTGTGATTGTTTCAATATTTATGTATAAGTTTACATCCCTTGAAAATATTGTGTTTGCGGCATTGACAAATTTTTTGAGAGCATAAGGCGTTTCTATCATTGGTGCAACAATGGATTTTGCGCCAAGTTCTTTTGCAAGCTTCATATCTGTTATGGCTTCGCAACCCCCGATTTTTATTGTCAGAGGTAATTTACCGGCCATATCTTTTAGTCGGTGTATTTCTTCACACGATGCACCTTCTGTTTCAAATTCTGCTTTGACAGATGTGGTATAATGATTGAATCTTAAATCTTCTAATATTTTAAATGTTGTTAAGTTATCGCTCATTTGAGAATATTGTACTACAATATTGTGTGAAATAGTGAAATTATAAAGTTTTTTTGCTATTATGTCAGTGTAAGGAGTATTTATGGCACAAGTTTGTGAACATACACACCATCATCACCACCATCATACGGGTGACCATACTGTATCACGTGATAATGAGAATAGGACGCTTGCTGTTATTGTTTTTACTTGCGTTGCAATGATAGCGGAAATTATATACGGCTATATAACTCATTCTATGGCACTTTTGGCGGATGGTTATCATATGGGTACACATGCTCTTGCGCTTGGTCTTGCCTACGTTGCTTATGTTCTGGCAAGAAAATTTTCAGGGAGTGATAAATTTCTGCACGGTACAGATAAAATAGGAATTCTTGCAGCCTATACAAGTGCGATTTTTCTTGGTCTGACAGGCATATGGATAATTGGTGAAGCCGTTGCCAGATTGTTTAATCCTGAAGCGATTATGTTTAATGAGGCAATAATTGTTGCAGTTATTGGTCTTGCAGTCAACGGTCTTTGTATCTTGGTTATGGAAGTAAAAAACAACAAAGAAAAAGATTTTAATTTTAAGGCAGCATATTATCACATTCTGGCAGATGCCTTGACATCTATTCTTGCAATAGTTGCACTTTTGATTGCGAAATACTTTGGTTATATATACTTGGATTCAATAATAGGTATACTTGGCGGCGCATTAATTTTGAGATGGGCCTTTAGTCTTATTAAAGATACGGTCAAAATATTGGTGGATATGAGAGGTTAGGTGCTTTTCCTGAATCCTTTTTGCAAGGCTCTTTCTCCAGTAAAATTTGTTAGCATCATTCGATTTTTTCTTGAATCCGCATCGTATATAGAAATTAACTGATTCTTTCAGAGAATTCAGTGTTATTTTATTATATTCTTCTTTTAGGGCATTTATAGTTGCAGTTCCGATTTTTTTGTATTTGTCATTTTTGGGGGCTTTTTCAAGTGTGCGCAGATAGATTTTTTTACGACCGCAGTCCTCTGTTTGTACTAAAGACAATATTTTTTCAGGATCAAGATTATCAAAATCTTCTGTTTGTGATGTAATCGCAAAAATATTAGCGCCTTTTGCATAGGGGTCTTTTTTTATCATGCGAGTTCCGCATTTTTTCACATGGGATATAAGTATTGAGTCTTGCCATTTATTCTTTAGTTTATCAATGGCTTCAAAATCCTTCTTATTTCCGGTATCAAATTTTACAAAAGATACTGTGTCTGGTTCATATTTGCATGAATCGGTATCGTATTTGAGTAGGGTTGTATTTCTTACAAAACGTGCATTAAAGGGTATTTTGTTTTGAATATTTATATTCATATACCTACTTAAAACTGTAAAGAAATTTTTTTGCTATAAAATATGCAAAAATTAAATTTTTCAGGTATTTATTTTCTAGAGCCCCATGTTTTGAAGTCTTTCAATCCGCTTATCAATATTCGGATGTGTTGACATTAATTGGGCAAATCCACCCTTCTTAAACGGATTGGAAAAATATAAATGTGCTGTAGCATTGCTTGCATTAGGTAGTGGTATATTGTCATTTTTAATCTTCCTTAGTGCAGAGGCCAAATATAGAGGATTACCGCAAATTTGTGCCCCTTTTGCATCAGCCATATATTCCCTGCTTCTTGAAACAGCAAGTTTTATGAGTGCGGCAGATATTGGTGCAAATAGTGCTAGAACCAGTCCGATTATTGATAGTATTCCGGAGTTGTCTCTTTGGCTTGCTCTGTTCATAGCTCCGCTGTACCAGAATGTGTCGGCTAAAATGCTCACGAAACCCGCAAGAATCGCAAGCGCTGACATTAGGAGCATATCACCATTTTCTATGTGTGACAGCTCGTGTCCTACAACCCCGCTTATTTCTTCAGGTGAAAGCTTTTCAAGTAGTCCTCGTGTTATTGCAACAACTGCTCGTTCTTTGTTTCTGCCTGTTGCAAATGCATTCATTGAACTGCTGTTTATCAGATATAGTCTAGGCATTCTTAAACCGTTTCTTTCGCACATATTTCTAACTAAGGCGTAATATTCCGGCATAGCTTCCTCTTTTATTGGTATTGCACCTGATGATTTGATTACAAATACGTCAGAGAACCAATATGAAACAACGTCTATGATACCTGCAATCAGCAAAAATATTCCGGTACCTCTTAGCCCAAATCCAAAGGTCGTTGATAGATAATAGCCCAATACTCCTATTATTGTTGTCATCATAAACATATACAAAAATAATTTTGCCTGATTTCTAAATATTATTTCGTTTGCGAACATCGTTAACTCCTGTTTACAATATAAATTTTACATCACTTTGTCGTAAACTGCAATATATTTTTGGCTGTTATCATATGATAGGTTCTCATCCACCCAATAAAAAAGAGGCCTTTCGACCTCTATAAAACATTGGGCAGGGGTGGGAGTCTTGCTCACTCGCCATCGATGTGTCTTCGCAAACCTGCTTGCCCTGTTGAACACAGGTCAACCCGTTTGCTACGCACTTGGCTCGTTCGCGCTCGAACCAGATCAAGCTGTCGCTTGATAGGTTCTCATCCACCCAATAAAAAAAGAGGCCTTTCGACCTCTATAAAACATTGGGCAGGGGTGGATTC
>JBGUSD010000037.1:0-11187 GCA_045132355.1 Candidatus Gastranaerophilaceae bacterium | reverse complement strand
CATCGTAGATCACGGATATAAAGTTGAATACGATTTGTAATATGAAAATATGCAAAAAAGAGACGGCTTTCACAGGCCGTCTTTTTTTGTCGAAATATTCATCCCGCATTTAAGAGTTTTTGTAATTTGTATGATTTATTATTAAACTTTTTGATTAGTATTTTTAATTATAGTTTTTTTATTCGGATGTATTATTTTAGTTCTGTTTATTTTGTTTGAATTTTTGCCTAAAGTCCATCTGAAGCCTGCAGATAATGCAACACCATTTCTTCCTCCGTTACGCAGCATTACCTGTCCAAATCCTGTAAATCTATCCCCCCAACGTTTTTGAATACCAACTCCATATTGGAAGTACGGCTTTACGCTCATTTGTGGTAATGCTACATCATTTGCATGGAAATGAGTCTTATCCATTATGTTCCAAACCATTCTCATACTGATGTATGGCTGCCATCCGTATTTCAGATTTCCTATAAATTTCAATCCGGGAGCAATGTTTATTGCATGTATAGGATCGGAGCCAATATTTACACCTGCTGCATTCTTGTAATCAAATGCATTTACAAATGTATAACTCATCAAGTAGTTTGGCTGGATTATAAATTTGCCTTTTGCAAGCTCCCAATTATATCCCGTCTTAGATGCCACACCTGCCATCAGCATTGGGAAATTTTCAGAACCGTACATTGTGGATGCATCAGCTACGCTTGCACCAACATTTGCGGTCAATGCAGTAAAGAAATTATTTTTATAGAAGATTCCTGTTGCACCAAGAGTTCCGCCGTTTTGGTATATTGAATTTCCGTCATAATACTGATGAGATCCATTATAACCGGCATATAGAGAGTACTGGTGATCCCAACCATTCTTTGTTTCATACATTTGAGAATCCACGCCAAAGAATGAACCATACATATTATTTCCAACTTTTGGCCCGTTTTTCAAACTAACTTTTTCAAAAGATGTGTAAGGTCTGAACCATGCAGCACTATCTTCTTCCGGCAAATATGTCGGAGAAAATACTTTTGGTGTATCTCCGGCTGATGCATAGCGATTTGCCATTTTGTATGCTTTTCGTTCTTCTTGGTTCATTAACATCTTCATATCAAGATTTCTGAATGCTTCATCATACGAATTTAGCTGAGACAAATAACCTCCAAGCTGAGCTGCTACAGGAGCTGCAACAACAGCAGGATTGAAACTGTCATATCCGCTTCCGGCTTTTGATAAGCCAAATCCAATACTTCCGTCATCCAATGTGCCATAGGCAGTATTATATTTGAAAATAGGAGTCATTAAAGTTCTGTTTGGCACTGCAAAATTTATGGATCTTTTTAGTGCAGTATTTTTATATTCCGAACTTATAATCGGGACTGCATAATCGTCATTTTTTAAAATTGTACGTTCGTTAATATTAGGAAAATTAACATCACTGATTGTAATTGTTCCGTAATTTACGACAGCATCATCTTCATTGCTGAATGTAAAAGTATCAGCTTTATTGTTCATAATATCAACATCTATCTTAACATCTGTATCTTCATTAAGGTACAAACCTGATAAATCAATCGGAGTTGCTTCTCCGTTTTGTAAATTTATATCAGCACCGTTCAATAAAATAGCATTCGTTCCGCCGGCAAGAACAGAGTCTTTTGCTACATAAATATTTCCACTTACGGCATTTAATTTGGTATTAGAAACCTGATCATTTAATTCCAGATTATTTACTCTGCTATCCAAATATACATTATCTATTTTGTTAAGACTTACAGTATCTCCCGCTGCAAAAACTTTTGAATTATCATAGCTTTCACCTGCTATATTTCCTTCAATGTTAATTTTAGAATCGTTTTCGGAAAGTAATTGAACATTTGAAGTATTATCCAGATATATTGCATTATTATCACTGCTAATTGTAATTTCAGGATTATTTACACCTGATGTAATATTAAGTAATCCGCCATTTTGAACGGTATAAGTTCCTTTATTTGCTCCACCTTCAACGGCTCCGGATGTTGAAGTTTTTACAGTTGTACCTTGAGAATTTTGGCTGCCATCAACAATCAATCCCTTATGACCGTTAAAGTTCAAATTATCTCCGCTGACCTCAAAGGTTTTTCCTTTAACAGTACCACCATCAGCACCTTGCACTTCGCCCTGAGCAACAATATAATTAGCAGTTTTTGAATCCTGTGCCGCATCTGCGATACCGTTTGACGTTGAAATAGAATTAACGATTAAATCTTTACCTGTGGCATCTTGAGAAAGAGTATATTTGTTGCCACCATAATAAACATTAATTTCCGAAGTTCCCAAATTTACGCTTTTATCAGTAAACAAAGTTTTTGTATAACTAGCTCCGTGTTCTTTCATTTGCAAAACTTCTTCTTCATCAGCATAAATCGTTGAAATGTCTGTTGTCCCGCTGCTGCCTGAAGTATCAGCTATATTAAACGTATCACCCAAATCAATATCCAGTTTTGAACCGTCAGAAGTAACTAATTTGTTAACGGTTATATTTTCTTTTGTCATATTACTTGTATCAAGTTCACCGGTATTAAGGTTCAAGGTATTGTCAATATTTAGCACATTATATATTTCTAACAATTTGCCGTCAGAAACATTAATTGTTCCGCCTCCACTAATACTGGCTGTTTCGTCCTGAGTTGTTATTAAGGTATTCTCAAAAATATTAAGTGTTCCCTTATTTGTTATGTTATACACATTAATGCCCTTTGTTTCAGATGTATTTCCGAAATTCAGTGTTCCGTTAACATTCATCTTTATTGTGTTAAATAAATCATTTGCACCATTTATATTGTCAGAAAAACTTCCGTTATACGGATTTATTTCATCTCCAAAATTCAAATTAGTAAAATAAATTTTGCTGACATCATCACCTGTAATAAATTCACCGCTGCTATCCTGAACCTTCATATGTGCTCCGGATTTTATTGAGTTCCATTCGGAAATGATATCTCCCTTAACGTTTGCTCCGTCTTTAATATTAATATTTTCTACATGGGCATTTTCGGAAATATAAATTGAGGCTTTTTTACCTTCCAGTTTTCCTTCAACATTAAAATTTTTAACCAAAGGACCTTTTAGAACATCTTCAGGATCTATATTTTCACCAATGTAGTTTGAATAGGTTGAATACGAGCCTCTGTCATCATCTAAACCGCCCATTACATTTTTACCAAAATCAAAAGAAGCTGCAATACCGTTTTCTCCTGTTGATTTTACAGAAGAATTTTGTTTTAGGTTAATTTCGTGGTTTTTACCCCACATTGTTGCAATACCAATGCTTGATTTCCCTGCGGTATCAATTTCGTAGCCCTCATTAAGAGTATATTTGTTATTTACGCCATCAATTCTTGCACCGATTGTATAGTTTCCGTCTGACAATATATCTGATGATTGGGTAATAATATTGTTATCACCATATATATGTAATCCGATACCATTTTCAGTTGTGCTTCTGCCTGAATATGCTGAACCGCCCCATATACCATAACCTCTGGTAAAATTCTCTGTTAAATTATCAAGATAATAGGATTGACCAAAATATTTTCTTAAATCAACATCATATCCCAAGTCCTTGAGAACAGCCAATTCTGCTTCCATAAGTATTGCCCAGTTTTGGTAATGCTGATGCGACATAAAACTGTTCCTGAGTTCAATATGAGATAGTTCCGGCGCTAGTTCTCTTGTTTCCTGACTTGTGCTTTCTATTACATTAACAGGTAAACCCAAAACTAAAGGCCACTTTGATGCATTATAATTGTTAGAATAGTTTTTTAACCCGCCCTTACTCATAATATATCCTTCTAAAGTCTCAATATTATCAGTATTAAGACCTGTAAGAACTTTAAGAGTTTCTTTTCCTGCAAAATAAGGAGCAAAACTATAAATGTCAAAAGTTCCCCTACCCAAAAGATCAATACTCAAGGACATCCCACGATCTGCTGCAATTTCATGTTCAGGGTTATATGTTGATGAAGATGAAACATCCCCTTTATATATTCTTAAATAACTGTCCCAAATTGAAATCGGAGAATTTATATCCTTGGAAAAATAAAAAGTATTATCTCCATCATCCTTATAATACTGTGATGTATCAGAAGCAAGACCGATAGAATGATACATTTCGTGTATCATAGTTGAATATATATCAGGTAAAGACTCTTTAAAAATTGTAGTTGGTCCGGCATAATTACTCCATTTAGGAGATTCATCTATTAATCCCAGACCTACTTCAATTAACCCATGAACATTCGGTGAAGGAACCCCCTCCTCCGGAATAATTTCTTTGTTAGTCATCATTGCATTAATTAGCGTATATAAGTAATCTGAACCTTCAACTTTTGCATAAGGGCTTAATGCAGAAGCATTTAATTCATCTGATGTATATATGCTATAAGTAGGCAAATTGTTTGGGTTGAATTTAATGTATTCTGTCCATTTTTTCGCCGCATCAAAAAGTGCATTCATTTGATTGTTTGTAAGATTATAAGTAGATGTCCAGCTATTATCTTCAATAAAAAAGGTTTCACCTTGATCATATATATTAAATGTGTAATGTGGAGAACCTGCAGGTACTTGATAAGTTGTATATGAAAATGCCGGAATAGCAGTAATTGTAGTTAAAATTGCAGCAAGAAGTAATCTTTTCATCTCAGCCTCTTTGATTTATATAAACAACAAAATTGTATTATAATAAAATTTATAAAAAATCATCTTAAAATAGTATAATTTCAGAAGAATTTACAAGCACAAAAGCAGATTGCAAGCCAAGTGCGAAGCTTTACCGCCTGTTGCCATAGCCACAGATGGCAAAAAACGCAAACTCGTCGATGGCGAACAACCAAGAGAAAGTCCGGCAAATCTCTACACTATAAATCTGCTTCATTCGCCCTAAACTTGGGTATTCTTGCCCTATAACTCCCATCCAAACTGTCCTGAAAACCTATAGTTGTTCTCGCCCTACTACAGATATTAAAAAGGACAGGTATAAATCCTGTCCTTTTTAATATGGGCCGCAGTGGACTGTCTTGCTCACTCGCGTTTAACGGCAATTCGCGTTTTGTTTTTAGCGACTTTATCGCTTGCAAACAAAAGCGCTCCAGCCTCAGCTCGTTCGCGCCGAACCACCGACCTCACCCTTATCAGGCCTCTCGCGAAACAATTCACAGGATTGTTTCGCTCGGCAGAGTGCTCTAACCACTTACTGAATACTTATAGTGCGTCCTAAATAATAAAATCAGTTCTTCATAATCAACTTTTGGCATATAAAAAGAGATACCATTAAGGTATCTCTTTTTATATGGGCCGCAGTGGACTCGAACCACCGACCTCACCCTTATCAGGGGTGCGCTCTAACCACCTGAGCTAGCAGCCCGCATATTTTCATTATACTATAAATATTCTGTTTTCAACCGTTAGGCTGTGACCCTTATCAGGCCTCTCGAAAAACGATACTTAATCGTTTTTCTCGGCAGAGTGCTCTAACACTTTAGCTAGCAGCCCATGATTTTCGCTAGTGCTTTCGCAAGTATTAATCTATCATAGACATTTTCTAAAATCAAGTAGGTGCGTAAATTTTTATTATTAAGACATGTTACAAATTCCTTAACACTTGAATTCACGCCCCTCAAAAAACGTTATTATATATAACGAGGATTAACTATGTCCATTACTATTGATACAAATCTGGTATATCTTCAATCACGTTTGCAGCTTTCTGCAGAAAAGATGCAAATTTATCGTGGTATGTCTGTTGAAGAAGTTCTGAAGGCTGAAGCGTCAGAAGGCAACCAACTTGCAATTGAATTGGCTGAAGAACTTTTGACCAATGTTAACCTCTTAATTGAATTGTTCAGGCTTGCTGATGCCGAAAACAAATATGCAATATTGATGAATATGAGTCAGGATGATCTTATCAAACTCCTTCCGCTGCTTGAAAAAGATGATATGTTACAGGGTTTGATGTACTTCAATCAAGACAAACTTCTTGATTTTCTGAAACACATTCCGCCGGAACAACTTGTAAAAACAGTTATGGAACTGTTCTCCGAAGAACAAATAATTAACCTAATGCCGGAAGAACAATTAGACAAGCTGCTAACAAGCTTTGAAGTTGATAAATATAGGATTCTGGATAATATGAAATCACTTCCGCCTGAATATTTGGCTCAAGTGATTGAAAGTGTGACAGGAAAACCTTGTCAGGCACAAAATGGCATCGAAATGGTTGATACTATCAGCGAATTTAATCCGCTTGAATTTAGAGATTCTTTGACAAACCTTGCCACACTTCCAAAACAACAACTTACACTTGCCCTGACAAAAGAAGATAAAAAACTGTATCAACTCTTTGACGCTGATGCATATACAAATATGATTGATAACCACTACAAAAAACCTGATATAGTAAGAGCTATGAGTGTTATTGAACCTGAAGAAATCCTAAAAATGGTTCAACAACTTCCAAAAGACTTGATGTCTATTGTTATAACTCAGCTTGATACACAGGATTTTGCAGAAAACTTGATGAACGAACACCCTGAACTTATCGCTCAAATGCTTGTTTAAATACATATCAATTATGAAGGATTGAAAGCAAGGGCTGCGGCAAGAGCTTGTTCATCCGCTTTTATATCAGCTTCAATGTTATCGGTAATCAATACTGCAAGAGTATTTAGCAAATTATAGTCATAATCAAGATTGCCAACGAGTTTTAAGGCTTTCCCCTTGTTTGTATCTGAATATAAGATACAAACATCTTTACCGTCTATTTGCCCGACCAATTTGCCGGATGCGATGTTGAAAAACCCTGTTCTGACTATATTTATATCTAAGTTATGATTGTTTATAGAACCTGTTATATTTTTTCCGCCAAGAAATCTGTTCTTGACCTGAAGATTTATCGCCCTATCTCGACTTGTTCTGTCAATCACTTCATAGTTACCTGTCCATAAAGACGGCTTACTGTATTCTATAGTTTTTTTGAGATCATCAACACAGTCAAAAGATATTACCTGAGTTTCTTTTTTTGATTTTGAGAAACAAACGATGTCTTTGTCCGGTACTCGTTCCAATTTCATTTGTGCAACATCGCTATTATTTGAATTGACGGCTGTAGCATCACTATTTTTTGCTGTAGAAAATTTTCCTGCGTATTGCTTTGTATAATCCAAATTCCCAAATAAAACCTTACCCATTATAACCTCCATTTAAAATGTATTTATTTATCCGCCTTTAAACCCTTTACAAGTGCGATAACTGCCGCAACTGCAAAACCTGCACCAAGAACATTTAAAACTTTTGGTACATATTTATTAAGTTTTGCAAGTTTATTTAAGCGAACTTCCAACTCCGGTGTCGGCCCCATTTTTTTAAAAGCCTCACCAAATTTAACAATATCTCTATCAATTTTTTTATTGAATACATAATGGCCAATACCTGTGCCCAATCCTAACGCTGCATAAAGACCGGCTCTATTTTTAGGTCTGTCAAAACCTTTTTGACTCAAACTGACATTTTCAATCATAAAATTCACCTTCCTGTACTTATTTCCCTACATGGATTTTAAAACAGAAAGGCGGAAAAGATTGCCCCGCACCGCATCATATCATATCATATCATATCATTGAGCATTATACTTGGATTTCAGCCCCATGTAAATTTATTTTTACATTTCGTTACAGATGGTATTGGTGAATTGTGGACAGTAGATAGTGAATAGTTCGTTAATGCCTCCGGCAGATAATAACTTACACTCCTTCCCTCTTACCCTCCTACCTTGCTGCTTTAACAACAACTTGGTATGCAAAGTTTATTGCCTCTTGGGCAAAAAGCTGTTTCATTTTTTTGCGTTCAATATTACTGTCCAAAAGCAGTTTTTTTACCGCCGTTTGCCCATTAAACCTGCATGATATATAACACAATCCGACAGGTTTTTCTTTTGTTCCGCCTGTCGGGCCGGCAACTCCTGTTGTGCATAACGCAATATCTGCACCGGTTACTTTTTGCAGTCCTGCAGCCATTTCTCTTGCGCATTCTTCGCTTACCGCACCAAAATTTTTAAGTGTTTCTTCCAAAACGCCAAGTACTGAATGTTTTGCCTCATTTGCATAAGTTACAAAATTAAGCTTTGTATACTCAGAACTCCCCGAAATATCTGTCAGCATTGAGCTTACAAGACCACCAGTACAAGATTCCGCCGTTGATATTGTTAATTTGTTATTTATTAAGAATTGTGCTATTTTCTCCAACATTTTACACATGCCCTTTCATTTATGTTATATCATGATCTAAAGGAGAAATCATGCCACAAGTCAAAGAAAAAAATGACGGAAATTTATTACCGCAAAATATTGAAGCGGAAGAAGCAGTTTTGGGTGCGATTTTAGTCAATCCTGAGGTTATAACAAAGGTTGTTGAAACCTTAAAGCCTGAGAGTTTTTACAAACCTGCACACAAGTATGTTTATGAGGCTATGCTGCAACTTTTCAACACAAATGAAAGGATAGACCTTGTATCTGTTTCTGACGTACTGAGTTACAACTCAAGATTGGAAGCTGTTGGCGGCCGTGCATTTATCAATGACTTGAGCTACAAAACAATTACAACTTCAAACATAGAATACTATGCAAGAATAGTTCAAGAAAAAGCCGTCAAAAGATCTTTAATCAATGCCGGCAGTGAAATTGTATCCTTTGGCTATGATCTGAATCCTATTGATGAATCTCTTGAAAATGCAGAAAAACTTATATTTGATATTGCGTCAAGAAAAGCGACAACAGACCTGCACCACATAAAAGAATTGGTTCTTAACACTTACGAAAAAATTGAATACCGTTATGAGCACAAAGATGAACTTTTAGGTCTCAGAACAGATTTTTATGAACTTGACACAATGACAAACGGTTTACAGAAATCAGATTTAATAATAGTTGCGGCTCGTCCATCTATGGGAAAAACCGCATTTGCATTGAACATGGCGCAAAATGTTGCCATAAAAGAAAAAGTTCCTGTTGCCATATTTTCACTTGAAATGTCAAAGGAACAGCTTGTCCAACGTATGTTGTGTTCACAGGCAGAAGTTGATACCCAAAGGTTAAAAACGGGTAATATGCAATCAAAAGATTGGGACAAGCTTGCAAATGCAATGAACGATTTTGCAAACGCACCTATATACATAGATGATACATCAGGTGCAACCCTGACTGATATAAGGGCAAAATGCCGCAGATTAAAAATGGAACAATCTGACCTCGGACTTGTTGTAATCGACTACTTGCAGTTAATGGAAAGCTCCGGCAGAGAAGATCGTATGCAGCAAATCTCTGCAATTTCACGTGGTTTGAAAACTTTAGCACGTGAACTTGACATTCCGGTAATTGCGCTTTCTCAATTATCACGTGCGGTAGAATCCAGAACAGACAAACGCCCGATGCTTTCAGACCTGAGAGAATCAGGTGCAATTGAACAAGATGCTGACATTGTTATGTTTATTTACCGTGATGAATATTATAAAAAAACAGAAGATGATGATGAGGTTACAAAAGCAACCTCAAAGGGTGAATCTGAAATTATCATTGCAAAACACAGAAACGGCCCTGTCGGCACAGTAAAACTTTTGTTCCAAGGCAATATCACAAAATTCAAAAACCCTATAAAAACGGATGTATTCTAAATAAAATAAATATATTGTTAATTTTTCATATTTAGAGCCAAAATCTGTTATAATCATAATATGGACAAAGATTTTGTATCAACCGTAAGTCATGAATTAAGAACGCCTTTGACTTCCATTAAAGGCTTTGCTCAAACTATGCTCAATTCGTGGGACAAGCTTGATGATGAAAGCAAAAAGAAATTTTTAAAAATCATTGAAGATCAATCCAATCGTTTGATTAATTTGGTCGAGAATATGCTCTCCGTCACCAAATTGCAAGAAGAAAACGACAATTTCATTTATAAAGAATCCAATCTCAAAAACGTTATTGAACCTGTTATTGCAATAATCAAAAATACATATCCTACACACAGATTTGACCTTCAATATAGTGAAAACACTCCGAACATACCGATAGACAGAGATAAATTTCAACAAATAATGACCAATTTAATTGAGAATGCCGCAAAATATTCAAACGAAGGTTCCACTGTAAAAATAAAAGTAATTCCTGCAGGAGATTATGTGTCCGTGAGTGTCACTGACAAAGGTATCGGTATTTTGCCGGAAAACTACAACCGAATATTTACAAAATTTTCCAGAATTGATAATCCTTTGACAAGAAAAGTTCAAGGCAGCGGTTTGGGCTTGTATATTACAAAAAATCTTGTTGAAAAGATGGGCGGAAGAATCTCCGTAACATCCGGCGAGGGCGAAACAACCTTTGAGGTGTTGATGCCTATAAAAAGCATGGAAGAACAGGCGAGGGCAAAATGCAATCAGTAACATTATTGATAGATAAAAGGCTTGAGCTTTCAACCAAATACAAAAAGCTATTGGAGAATTCAGAAAATATCGTTCTGATTTCAAAAGACCTGATTTCTGCAATGAAAATTATTCAGGACAGAGAACCCGACCTTATAATAATTTCAGACAGTATAGACAGCGACCTGTCCGACTACTGCAAAAAAATTCGTGCATTAACATACAGTATGCGACCAATAATTGTTGCAATATCAAAATCCGCAGAGGTTGAGGACAGGCTGAACGCTTTAGAGGCAGGAGCTGACGACTTCATCAGCGAACCGGTTAATTCAGAAGAATTTGTTATGCGGATTAAAGCACACCTAAGACGTGAGCTTGAATCAAATCTTGATACAAAAAAACTGCTTCCCGGAACAAACTATTCCCTGCGCGCACTAAAAAGAATTATAAAAACAAACACCCAATGGGCAACTATTCTTGTTACGATAGACAATTTTGAAAACTATAAGGAAACCTACACAGAACTTGCCTCAGACAAACTTATACAAACTTTTTGCGCCATAATGCAGTCTGCATTAGACAAAAACGATTATTTGGGAGCGATTTCTGACAATGAATTTTTAATAATAACCGATATGTACAAGGCAGAAAAGGTTGCAAACTTTCTGACTGTTGCATTTGAAACCATATCTTCAAAATTTTATTCTCAGCAGGATTTGAACAGAGGTTATGTAATACTT
>JBGUSD010000036.1:0-4075 GCA_045132355.1 Candidatus Gastranaerophilaceae bacterium | reverse complement strand
CTTGTCAATGGAGTTCTCAATTCATGGCTTACCGTATCAATCAGATTTGACCTGAATTCGTTCAGTTCTTTAAGTTCAACGTTATTTTTTTGCAACAGGACATATGATTGTTGAATTTCTACTGCCATTTTGTTAAATTCCTGTGCCAAAAACACGATTTCATACGGAGTAAATGCTGTTTTCAAAAGCCTTATCTGTCTGCTGTAATTACCTTTTGAAATTGCAATTATACCTTTGAAAAGCTGCCTTATGTTTATATACAAATAATAAGTGTACAATGCAGTCAAAAACAATATTGAAGCCGTTGCTGCAAGTACAGCCAAAATAATCTTCATTCTGTTATCGTCTATCGCACGTTTTGTAATACCTTGAGTTGTGTTAACCACAATGGTTATATCGGGGTTTTTCTTTGTAACATAGACTATCGGTTGGTTTTTTACAGCACCAAACAACACAGGTTCGTCTATTTTTCTGTATTTTGGAAGAAGCTGCATGGTTTCTTTGAAAACCTTTTCGGTATAATTGTGAGAAGCCAAAAGTCTGCCTCGTTTTGACAAAACATAAATCTGACGTTTATCTTCGCCCAAAGACTTGAACAACTGTTTATCTATATCGTCAATATTATAGGTAACTGCAAGATAATAACCGTTTTTGAGCTTTGCATGCATTGTTACTTTTTTATCATCGTTGTTTTGGTTAACCAAATTATCAAGGTCGGATTGGTATTTTACGATTGAAATATTTTCGCAACCGTGAAATTTTTTCTCCATATCCTCAAGAAAACTACGCTTTTCAGCTTCTGACGGTAAAAGTTCCCAGGTGTATACAATTTGGTTAAGTGTCATACTGTTTTGGGTATTTAAAAAATCGATTTCATCCGACACCATATTGGCAATAAGAACCGCTGTTTCTCTAAGTTGATTACGAACAGACTGCTGGTTGATATTGTTGATTACAACACCGCTTATTGTCATAGGAATCAAAACCGCAAAAAAGAATACGATTGCAATTTGTTCAACTATTTTTAACCTTTTAAATTTTGGAAATTTCAACTTATACCTCCGCAAACGGAGTCAACTTGTAACCAACATTTGTAACTGTATGCAGGTATTTCGGGTTCTTGCTGTCCGGCTCAATCTTATTTCTCAGACCGCCAACGTGAACTCTCAACATTCTGACATCTTCGTTGCTGTCATAACCCCAAACTTCATCCAAAAGTGTTGCAAGGGTAACAGGTTTGTTGAAATGCTGCATCAGGCAATACAAAATCTCAAATTCTGTCGGCGTAAGTTTAACTTTTTTATTGACAATAACCGCTTCCAATGTTTCCGGAGAAATAGAGATTTCACCGGCTTCCAGAATTTCATCAGAAAGGAGTGTGTTTTTTTCTTCAACACTATTTCTGCGCAAAAGCACTCTGATTCTCAATAACACTTCCTGAATATCAAAAGGTTTTACAAGATAATCATCAGCACCACAGTCAAAACCCTCTGTTTTGTCATCAATCGTGCCTTTGGCCGTAAGCATCAAAATAGGAATAGAAAGTTTTGCCTGACGTATATTTTTACATACATCAAAACCGTTCATTTTTGGCATCATAACATCAAGCAAAATAAGGTCATATGTATTGTTCAGGGCTTTGTTTAACCCTTCCATACCGTCACGTGCCGTATCTACAAAATATCCGCTGTGTCCGATATCAAACTCTAAAAGTTCTCTGATTTCGTCATCATCATCAACAATTAAAATTCTTTTTTCTGCCATAATATCCCTCAAACACATTTTACTAAATCATCAGCGAATTAGCAAGAATTTGTAAAGATTTGGCCTAAAATTTCTTTAACTTGGCATATGCAGCGTCCATGGCTTTTTTGCCAAGTTTGCCAAAATCTATCGTGTACATAATACTTTCGCCAATATTCATAACATCAACAATATGTCCTACACCAAGTTTTTCGTGAAAAACTCTCTCTCCGACATTGAAAATATACTCAATAGAGGTATCTTCCCTTTGACGTTTTAATTCTTGTTCTCTGAGCAATTCCTCTTGATTTGTGCGTTTTCTCTCCTCAACCATTCTTTTTATGGCGTTATCTTTAAAAAATTCTTTTACCTTTTCTTCGTCTTTTTCTTTATTTTTCTTTGCTTTGACAAGAATAGTTCTCTGCGGAGTTCTGTTTGACTGCTGATCTCTTTTCTGCGGCGCAACAAAACCTTTTCCAAAGCCTGTTATCGGTTTTACATAACCGTAACTGTCTGCCTGAACGGTCGAATAACTTCTGCCGGAATCCCCCGTTTTTGCTTTCGATACAGCATCGCGGAAGGTTGAGGAATTTTCGCTTCTGCCTTCAAATGTTGAATAATCAAGAAGTTTTCTTGGAATTTCTTCTATAAAACGTGACGGATTGTAGTATTTATATTCACCCCACATCTGACGGCGTTTTGCAGAAATCAGGTATAATTTCTCCTCTGCCCTTGTAACCCCTACATACATCAATCTGCGTTCTTCCTCGAGTTCTGGAAGCGAATTAAAGGTCCTTTGGTGAGGGAAAACGCCCTCATCCATGCCTGCCAAAAATACAACAGGAAATTCAAGACCTTTTGCGGAGTGTAATGTCATCAAAGATACATTGTTTGAGATGTTATCCATTCCGTCAATGTCGGACACAAGTGCAACTTGCTGCAAAAATTCTCCTAAAGCATTATCAATCTCATCTGGTTCAAATTCCTCCGCTACGTTTACCAATTCCTGCAGGTTTTCAATATCCGCATCAGCCTCAGGAGTGTTTTGCAGTTGTAATTCTGCCAAATATCCTGTCTTTTCAATGACAAGAGTTACAAATTCTCTTAGATTATAATTTTTTTGAGCATCTCTAAACTTCAAAATAAGTGCCGCAAAATCCTTTAACTTTGCACGAACCTTTGGTGTGAAATCTCGTGCGGCTTCATCAATTTCTATAATAGCCTCGAACAGGCTCATATCCTTTTCGTCAGCATATTGTTGAAGATTACGGACAGTAGTCTCGCCTATAGCACGTTTGGGGACATTTATTATACGTTTCAAGCTTTGTGAATCGTTTGTGTTGTATATCAATTTTAAATATGCAATAATATCTTTGATTTCTTTGCGGTCATAGAACTTTAAACCGCCATATATCCTGTACGGAATACCTGCAGCCATACAAGCCTCTTCCAGAGCACGTGATTGGGAATTTGTACGATAAAGAATTGCAAACTGGTTGTAATTTCCGCCACCGTCCTGTTTGATTTTGCTTACAATAAAATTGGCTTCATCTGCTTCATCCTGAGCCTCATAGTAGTCTATAAGTTCGCCGTCACCTTTCTGGGAATACAAATATTTTTCAACACGTTCCTCGTTATTTTCTATAATCGCATTTGCTACATTCAAAATATTTGCGGTTGAGCGGTAATTTTGCTCCAATTTTACAAGTTTAGCGTTTCTAAAATCCTTTTGAAAGTTCAAAATTATCGTATAATCTGCTCCACGCCAACTGTATATAGATTGGTCAACATCACCTACAACACATAGTGAACGTGCCGGATCAACTTCTTTTTCTTTATTGGTGTAGAGCATATTTACAATCATATACTGTGCCAGGTTTGTATCTTGGTATTCATCTACAAGAATATGTTTGAATTTGTTTGAATAATATCTTCTTACCTCATCACTTTGCTCTAATAATTTTACGGTCAAAAGAAGCATATCATCAAAGTCTATTGCATTATTGTTGTTGAGGGTATTTTCATATTCCATAAATATATCGGCAATTTTTTGGGATTTGAAATCTCTCGCAAATGTCGCAAAGGTGTACGCATCCTGCATTTTGTTTTTTGCATTTGAAATAACAGCTTTGACAAGTTTTGGCTGATAGATTTTTTCATCTATGTTTAACTTTTTAATAGCCTGTTTTATAACCGCAATAGAATCTGTTTCATCATAAATAGAAAAGTTTTTGTCTAATTTTTTGCCTGATTGAAAATTATAGTTTTCTACATTTTCTCTCAAAATACGTCCGCAAATACTATGGAAAGTACCAACCCACATATATTTGAC
>JBGUSD010000035.1:0-3529 GCA_045132355.1 Candidatus Gastranaerophilaceae bacterium | reverse complement strand
AAGGGTGTTGTCCTAGGCCTCTAGACGATGGGGGCGTATTTGACAATCTCTATATTACC
This sequence comes from Candidatus Gastranaerophilaceae bacterium, assembly GCA_045132355.1. Lineage (GTDB taxonomy): Bacteria > Cyanobacteriota > Vampirovibrionia > Gastranaerophilales > Gastranaerophilaceae > SIG32. Next base: position 3,470 of record JBGUSD010000035.1, on the reverse strand, counting down.
TAAAGCAAAATTAATTGTCAACAAAATTTTTTATTTCAGTGTTGTTGATTTAATTTCTCGTATAATTTCTTCAATTTCGGGTGATATATCGCTATTTGAGGACAGGTTTAGTTTTACCGTTTGGGCAAATTCGGCTTTTTTGAATTCGTGCATGCCTTTGTGTCGGAAGATTTCTTCAAGGGTTTTGACCATTCCGTTTTCGCTTTTCAGTTCTTCGGGGTCAATAATTGAAATGTTTTTTAGTCCATAATTGAGGGATTTTTTAATCAATGATATTGGAAGCAAATCTTCAAACTCGCCGCATTTGAGCAGGTGAACTTTATCAATCGGTCTGAGTTTTGGTTTAATTTCGTTATAATTTTCCTGCGCATCTTGGTCCATCAGTACAAAAATCGGAAGCTTAAGACTTTCCGCAAGCCGGTAGAACAGTTTTACAACCTGATTTTTACCTCCGGCTGAGATAATTTTTATTCCGTTTTTGTCAAAATCATAGTCGCACAGTTTTGCAAATTCGGGCAGCAGGGTTTCTTCCGTAATTCCCTCTGCCAAAACAACAAGCGTTAAGGGAAATCTCAGGGAATATCTCCTGCGGTTTTCTTCAAAGGAGGTGCTTGCAGCAAGTGATTTCAGCCATTTTAGATTTATTGGCAGGTTTTCTTCTTCAATTAAAGAGATTATTGAAGTGTAATTTATCTTGTTTTTGAGCAAGTTTTTTGTGGCTTCGTCTGTGTTGAAGGTGCTTGTTTCATAGTCGTAAAGCTTCTGATTTATCGAAAAATCGGTGTCTTTTTGCGGCAATGAGGTATTAATAATCTCTTGTGCCAAATCTCTCAGTTTTGAATAGTCCATCTCATCAAGTTCTGATTTTTTGAATTTAGGTTCGATAAGATTGCTTATAATAATATCTTTAAATACTCTCAGGTACTTGATCTCAGGGTTTTTAAATCTTGTAAGTCGGTCTGTTGAAATTATTATTTGTTCTTTAGTCAGCGGTTTTATTTTAACCAAGAAATTCCCCTTTGTTACATTTGTTTAATAAAATTGTCATTTTTGGCAATTTTTAATCTTTACTTGCTTTACTATAAACGTGGAAAAGGTAGATTTCGTAAATAGTGTTAAGCATACTAATTATATCACAGGTGCGAAGGTTAAGTCCAATAATACAATCGCCCCACAATCTGCCTATGCTTCAGGTAACATATTCTTTGAAGCTTCCAAGCCACTTGTACACACGAGAACAGAACTATCTTCCACAGAAGAAAAGAAGAAATATACAGAGCTTTTAAAAGAACTTGATAAATCTTCAAGGAAACAGCTTGAAAATTTATTAAAATCCGGTATTTTGCTTAATGCAAACTCAAATGACAATTCAACCGTATTGGACAATTTGCACAAAATAGCAAAAACCCCAAGAGCAACAGGTTTGAGTGACAAAGGTTTGCTTAAAGATACTATTAACGCGCTTTTAGATCCGTATACTATTACCCAGAGATTTGGTGATATTCCAAACCAATACAGACGTGATGCTGTTGAAGCAAACAGAAAAGATTTGGATATGAACGGTATGCCAAGATATTCGGATTCTGAAATTGATGTTGAGCACTCAGGAACCTGTCCTGCCGCAAGTATTGAATTTAGTCTGGCACAAAAGATGCCTGCAGAATTTGCTCGTTTTGCAGAAGGTTTGTCATCTGCAAGGATGGAAGTTAAAAAAGATATCAAGCTGAGAAATCTTGCAGATAATACATTGGACGCTATTTGGTTATTAAATGCGTTTGAAATACCTTTCAAGGCTGAAAATTTTGATGATGCACAGCTTACCTTTAAGCCGGATTCACGTGCAATAATAAGAGCACAAATACAAACAACGCACAAAGATCCTTTGGAAAGAACACCTTTGGATGTTTTGATGCAATCAACGTTTATGCAAATAGGATCTCAACAATCATACAATTCATTAACCGATAAAAGAGCTGGTAAATTCAACCAAAACGACAAAGGTTTGATTGAATTTGAAAAAACATTTACAGAATCTGTTGTTGAAGATAAAAGTACAATGTCTGTTGTTTATCAAAAGGTTGACGAAAATGCAAGATTAGTCGGTTATGAAACAGATTTCAACACTATAAAAAATCAATTAACCAAGGCTCTTGATATGGGTGAGAATGTAATTCTTGGTTATACATATACAGACAGAAATAACATAATAATAGGCGGTCATGAAATAACACTTGTTGATTACAAACGTGGTGCTGACGGCAAATTGACATTTATCTGCAACGATACGGATGATGATGTCTCAAAACCAATAGCATATAGCGAAGATTTCTTGTTACCGAAAATCCACCACGCAGGTTTGCCTGAAAAAATCGTTGCAAACGAAATGACCTTTACTCCGGCGTGGGAAGAAGGTTTGAGATTGTATAAACAAATGAGGAGAGATGCATGATAACACCTATTCAACAACCAAATACGGTTAAAACAAGCATATTTTATATGAATGATTACCATGCAAAGCTTTCAAACCTTGAAAGAACTTATACCGCATCTCGTGCATTTGATACGTTTGAAACGTCTGCGGATAAATTAAAACTGTCTTCAGGTGATGACGGCTTGGGCGAGGACAAATCAATCAGTTCTGCCGTAAGTCAACTGTTGAATATGATTGGAATTACTAAAAGAGAAAACGGTAACCACGAATTTGATATAAACCCGAAAGACCATGCTGATATTCTGAAAAATGCAAAATACCAAGAGCTTGGGGCTGTGAATATTCATGTAAAACAGTCAAGTCCGCTGAACGGTTCTATGGTAAGTTCTGCAATAGAAGAACATAACGGGCATAAGTACGGTATTGTCGGTGTTGGGCCTTCAGATATGCACCTTAGGTTAAAAGAAGGCACTTCCAAAGGTGATATAGAAGTTGATGATCTTGATAATACAATTATAAATCTGCAAAAGGAAGTAGATAAACTGAGATCGCAAGGAATTGATAAAATTATTCTTCTTTCACATAGCGGATATACAAATGATGTAAAATTTGCACAGCAAACAAGAGGAATAGACGTCATTTTGGGCGGACATTCCCACGACTTGATAAAAGATGTAGCTTGGGGTAAAAACCTTTTCCACAACCGTGACGGAGAACCCGTTGTCATAACCCAAGCCGGTAAGGACGGAGAGCATTTTGGTGTTTTGAACGTTGAATTCAATGACAAAGGAATATTGACAAAAGTTCAAAATAACGTTATGGAGTCAAGTGCTTTTAACAGAACTCTTATTGCAAAAAATACTGTTGAAAGTTACATTGGTAAACCCGATTATGTTGGGGTTATAAATTCTGCTCCGCCTGCGCCAAAAAACAGGTTGCTAGAAAATAACCCTCACGGTAATTTCTTGTGTGATGCGATGAGAAAAGAATTGGGGACGGATATTGCGATAATAAATGCTGCGAATTTAAGAGGTTACTT
>JBGUSD010000034.1:0-3428 GCA_045132355.1 Candidatus Gastranaerophilaceae bacterium | reverse complement strand
CCTGTGACTATATAAGACACATGAACAAACCTGTCGATATAGTTGACGATAAGAGAATTCAAATAGTGAAGAGCTAATAGCCGTATTGTTCTCTTGCGTTGAGGTATTCTCTGACGGTATTTAGTGATGCCTGTACGATACGTGTAACACGTGATGAAGACAGGCCTACTTGTTTTGCAATATCTTTAACCTGCATGTTACGGTAAAATCTGTATTCAACAACAGTTCTGTCTTTTGGCGGAAGTTTTGAGATTGCTTCTCTTATCATTTTGCCCATTTCAGATATTTCTGCATTTTCATCAGGCATAGCGTGTGGGTCTTTTACAAAATCAAACGGAGAATCGTTATCGCTTGCAGCAGCTGCAAGTCCGTCTATGGACAGGACAGTTTCGTAAATTGCTTCACGAACTTTTGCCTGTTGCATATCCATACCTTCAACGGCTTCTTCTTCGTCATATTCTCCTTCAGCCTTGTGTTTTATTGCATACCATTTATATCTTATCCTAAGTTCGTTTCTTATAGCCCAACGAACCGCTGTTGCTATATATGCGGCATTGTATTTCTGTAACTGCTCGGGGGTTTTGTTCTTAATCAAGACTTGTACAGCAATAATACCAATGGAGAGTAATTCTTCATACTCAACCATGTGAGAAGGGATTCTTCTGTGTTCTACCCTTGCCACTTTCTGTACAATGTCTATATACTCTTGTAGTTTATTTTTATCTTGCATAACCATGATTACAGAATAATCTTATTATATAAATCAGATCTTGTACCCATTTATTTGGTGGATTTTTTCATATTATAAACAAAAAGCAGAATTTCAGCAATTGCTTTGTACAGCTCAGGCGGAATTGCGTGATTAAGTTCTACAAGTTTGAAAACGGCTCGGGCAACAGGTGCATTTTCAATAACGGGAACGTTGTGTTCTTTTGCAATATCTATTATTTTTTTTGCAATAAGTTCTGTACCCTTTGCGATTAAAATCGGAGAATCCATTTCTTCTGCCTTGTACTTCAGAGCGCAGGCAATGTGCGTTGGGTTTGTAACGACAAAATCCGCTTCAGGTACAGCATCCATCATACCTTGTTGCAGCATCTGCATACGGCGTTGACGTAGGGCTGCTTTTACGTTCGGATCACCTTCTGTGTTTTTGTATTCGTCTTTTATCTCTTTAAAAGACATTTTTTGATCTTTTAAGAATTTCCACTTTGTTACCCCGTAGTCAGCAGCGGAAATAATAAGGAATGCTAAGCAGGCTTTGAATATAAATTCTGTTATTAATTTGCCGAATTCAATCATTACGGCAAAATTGTTATCTATTGAGGCAAGCATTAATATGCTTTCAATGTGTTGTGAATATACGCTCCAACCTATGTAACCTAATATGATTACCTTTAAAATGTTTTTAAAGAGTTCAAATAAGGTCTTGATTGACATTATGTTTTTAAAATATTTTGTCGGGTTTAGTTTATCAAGTTTTGGAACAAGCGGCGCAACCGCAACCAGCGGCCCGACTTGGATAAAGTCTGCCATGATTGCGACAAACCAAGCTAAAAAGAGAATAGGGCCTATAATAAGTACCGTACATTTCAACGTTGTAGTCAAAATATATGTATAGCCTATTTGCTCAATGTGCGCATTTGGGATTTGCTCATATAAAAGTGTGTAGAGCTGAACAATCTGATTCCATATGAAGGGAGCTAGCCCAACTATTGCAGTGAACATTATAAGCAGTGATATAGCAGTTGAAAAATCTTTTGATTTAACAACCTGACCTTCTTTTCTTGCCTGCTCGAGTTTTCTCGGGGTGGCATCAAACTGCTTGTCCTCATCTGCCATATTTTACCTTTATTGAACTATTTTTACGCCTGAACTTGTGCCAAGTCTTGAAGCACCAGCTTCTATCATAGCTTTTGCAGCTTCTTTATCTCTGATACCGCCAGAGGCTTTAACAAGCAAGCCATGTGAGGCTACTGTATCGTGCATTAATTTTACATCTTCGGCTTTTGCACCAACTCCGTTTTTTACAAAGCCGGTTGACGTTTTGACAAGATCTGCTCCGCCTTCAATGCATAATTCACAAGCTTTTTTGATTTCATCTTTTGTAATCAGGTCTGTCTCCAAAATTACTTTCAAATTATGAATGCCTGCTGCTTCTTTAATCTTTTTAATTTCATTTACGATTAAGTCATATTTTTTGTCTTTTAACCATGTGACATTTATTACCATATCGACTTCGTCAGCACCGTCTTCAATAGCTTTTTTTGTTTCAAAAACTTTTACATCAGTTGTATTTGCACCCAGAGGGAAACCGATTACGGTAACAATTTTTACATCAGAATTTTTGAGATTTTCTTTTGCAAGTTTTACATAGCAAGGGTTTACGCAAATTCCGAAAAATTTGTGCTCTTTTGCTTCTTCAAAGAGTTTTATCAGATCCGCTTCTGTTGCATCTTGTTTAAGTAGTGTGTGTTCAATGTATTTTTCCATAATTTCTCCTTAATAATCAATATTTTAAAACTTATAATCAGGCATTTCAAAAGGCTCATTGTTCGCATCTTTTGAAACAAATGCTAAGTAATAATCCATAGCCTTGTCTTTTGCCTTTGTATAAAATTCATCCGGAATATATTTTTTGTGCAAAGCTGTCCTGTCACCGGAATAGTTGCCTAATATTGAGGCATAATTTTCAATATCAGATTTGTTTAACCCTCCGCCGTACGCTTTTGTTTTTGCATCCGTTCCTGAAGGTCTTATTTCTATATATTTGTCGTTAAATTCAAGATATGTGCCGTCTCCGACAAATTTTACAGACTTCAATCCCGAAAAATCAAGAGTTTTGAACGCATCTTTCAATACTTCTTTGATATTATCCAGTGACATAATGCCTTCCTTGTATGCAATAGCCATAGTAAGATAGAACAAATCGTTTTTAGTTCTGAGTTCTTCTCCTTTAATTTTGTCAGCTTTGAGTTTGTTTATATCAGGCTCTGATTCGTTATAGTACGCTATATCAACACGGGTATCAAACCTGCCTATAATTTTGTTTTCTTCAAAAACTTTGACCAGATATTGAGATAGGCTCAAATTATCTCTTTCAAGTTTTGAGATCAAGGATGATGCAACAATAATAGCTTCAGTTGCGCTCTTTTCCCTCATTGCAACAGCGCATCTGCCATTTTGTGATTTGATAAGTTCTTCTGTTCCCATAATCATTCCGCCGGATTCTTCTCCGCCAAATATAAGTCGAGGATTTACTCCAAGATCAATCGTATTCGAGAATACGTCATCAACTAAAACAGATTTGTCAGGTTTGGTCTTTAATTGAAGTTCAACTTTTTTCATTATATTTGCTATTTCTTTAAATCCGACAGGAACGTTAACGACTTTTACACCGTTATTTTTTGCCCATTCATCCCAAGATA
>JBGUSD010000033.1:0-8924 GCA_045132355.1 Candidatus Gastranaerophilaceae bacterium | reverse complement strand
TCAAAATTATGGTCTCTTGATTTGCCAAAACCAATGCCCGGATCAATTATAATATTTTCTTTCTTTACACCGCATTCAATCGCCCTGAGGGCTTTATCTTTCAATGATAAATATATTTCATCAATCAGATTATCATACTGAGTGTTTTCCTGCATATTACAAGGGCATCCTTTTGAGTGCTGAATTGTGACCTTTGCACTATATTTTGCGACTATATTTGGCATATTGGAATCATAATCAAAGCCTGATACATCATTTATTATATCCGCACCGAGCTTCAGGCATTCTTCTGCCACCTTAGAGCTTCTTGTATCAATACTTATTGTGTAACCTTTTTCTTTTGCGTATTTTACGACAGGAATAAGTCTTTTTAACTGCATCTTCGGCTCAACATCAGTTGAATTCGGGCGGGTAGATTCAGCACCAATATCAATTATACCGGCACCATCCAGAACCATTTCATCCATATGTTTAACCGCACTATTAAAATCAACATATTGCCCGCCATCAGAAAAAGAATCGGGCGTGAGGTTTAAAATACCAACAATCTTTGTTCCAAAATATTGCTTTTTATCTTTTAACAATCCTGATATCTGTTCGCCCAAATATTTTAGGCAAAATGGCTGCATTAACAATTTTTGAGAAATTCTATAGAGTTGTGAAATACTGCCCCCCAAAATACAATCAGTAAGAGCGGCATTACCTGTTATTACATCTCTATGTGTTGCACAGTCAGCGCCGACAGACAAGGCCAATTGTTTTATTATATTTGCCTGTGCGACATTTACATTAAATATCTTGTAATTTTTATATTGAAATTTATCAACAGCTTTATGGGCATAGGTATTGTCATAACCTATGCCAATTATTTCCGCTTTTAAATCGGCATTTTTAATTTCTTTCAAAATAAAATCGTGCATAACCGAAGTTTAGCACGATTTTTATATTTTAACAATATCTTATCTATTAGATTTCTTCAACCGCCTGAGCACCGCCAAAGAGCTTGCCTACTGTGTTATTAATTTCACCTAAACCTGAAATAAATACAAACACAGCACCAATACCGCCGACTAAAGCTGATGCTTTACCAAAGGCTTTGCTCTTAACTACTTTTGTAGCCAATTTTCCTGTTGCTGTCTTCTGCGCATATTTAATGATAGCTTCTTTATATGTTTTCGCATTAGCCATCATCCTTTTCCAAAGGGTATTTACCTGTTTGTCTATGGTTGCAGCTTTTTTAATGTTTGCAGCTGTTTCAGAAGACAGGGTAACCAAATCTTTTCCTTTGGTAATCTTTTGGAATTTCTTCAAAGCGCTCATACCATACTTAGCACTACCTAATGTAGCACCTGTTGCAACACCGACATCACCTGCAGAAACACGGCGATCATCACTATGTGTTACACCTGTATATGAAATTGAACTTACGTTTGATACCATTACTTATCTTCCTTTGTTGCTTCTTGCAATGCGGTAATACCACCTGAAACACCGCCGCTAACTGCGAACAAGTTCACAATACCGTTTTCAAGAGGGGTAACTTTAGAACCTTCAGCAGGTACAACCCAGCTTTTTGCCTTTTCTGAAACTTTATTTAAGATTTCTGTTGTTTTTTCAACAGCTTTTTCATATAAACCTTTTGCTTTGCCTGCTGCTTCAGAACCTGCTACTTTGCTTGCCTTTTCTGAAACTTTTTCTGAGAATTTTTCAGCAGCCTTTGCAATTTTTTCTCCGAATGCTGAATCTTTAACTTTTGCAATTGCATTTTTTACAAAATCTACAACTTTTTGAACAAGTTTAGTATTTTTAACCCAATTAAATGCTTTCACTGCCAAATCTTTCGCACGCCCAAATACTGTTTTTGCAGTTTCTGATGCTTTTTCAGCACCCTGTTTCAATTCAGGTTTTGCTACAAAATTCTTTGCGTATTCTATACCTTTTTTAGCAAATTTTGCAACACCTTGAGCACCAAACTTCATTGACACAAAACCTAAAGCTGCTCCAATACCGATTGATGCGACCTTGCCGAAGGTACGCATTGTTTTTGAATTACCGGCAGATTCAACTATCGCATTGATATCATCAAGTGATTTTTCAATGCTTGATTTGTCTGCATCATATTGTTCTTGTGAATAAATGTAATCCTTTTTCTCCGGTTCCGCACTTTTAAATGGAACTCTTGTTGCTAAACTATTTACTGATTGCACACTTAACATATATTTTTCTCCATTCTACAGAGATGATAAAAACACTCAATGTATTTTGTTGCTACTTTAATTCTGTTTGTTAACAAATTTTTACAAATATATTATATCACACTTTTGTATTTTATGCTCTGGTATGAATCCCGTTTAATAAACTCTCTGTCAATTTTATTCAGACAATCAAGTTTTGCACCAAGCCAACGTGGGGCTAAGAGCTCCTTTTTAAGCCCATTTCCGGCAAGTCTGTGTATTGTTGTTTTCGTGGGTAAATATTCCAAAAAATCGCAAACTGTCTTAACATATTCATCCTCTGACATAAATTCAATTTCTCCGGCTTTGTACAAGTTTGCAAGCTTTGTATTTTCCAAAGCACACAGCATATGAATTTTTACACCATCAACACCAAGCTCTGCAAGCTTTTGAGCAGTCTGCATCATTTCATCATGTGTTTCCCACAAACCCAATATAACGTGAACACAAACATTTATCCCTTTTTCTTTGGTTTTTTCATATGTTTTCAAAAAGCAATCAAAATCATGACCTCTGTTTATCCTTTTTAACGTTTTATCATGGATTGATTGAAGACCGTATTCAACCCACGTATAATAATCTTCTCCAATTGATGATATAAGGTTCAATTTATCATCATCAACACAATCCGGACGTGTACCGATTGAAATTCCGACAACGTCTTTGTGATTGAGTGCAGATTTATAAATCTTTTCAAGTTCATCAACGGGCCTATATGTATTGGAATACGCCTGAAAGTATGACATGAATTTCTCAGCCTTAAACCTCTTTGAAAGGGTTTCAACACCGGCTAATACCTGCTCCTCAACGGGCAAAAGATTTGAATGTGCCTGAGAAAAACTCCCGCCATCATCACAAAAAATACATCCCCCACTTGATAATGTTCCGTCACGATTCGGACATGAAAAACCGGCGTCAATAGTTATTTTATAAACTTTGGCACCGAATTTATTTTTTAAATATGCACTATACTGATTATAGCGTTTATCAGTATTATTAAACATTAAGAATTTTCTTCATTCTCATTCAAAATAGGATATACGTAATGTTCACCACAGTTTGGACAAACAACTTCTTGTTGTCTGCCATCTTCTGTTTGGGCAACTTCAAATAAAGTTTTGCAGCCTGATTGAACACATCTGATAGCCCATGTAGGTCTGATTAATCTTGCCATATTATTCTCTCCCTTTCTTGTTTTATTTTATCATTTCAGGTAATTTTGTGCAAGTATTAATTAATTGACAGACCAATACAAAACGACCTCACCACATTATAAAATACATAAAAAGGAGACTTTAATGAAAAATTTTCTAATATTTTTGTCAATATTTATAGTTGGACTACTTGCTACAATGGATGCGAAAGACAGACTAAAAGAACTCGACAACCTGACCATAAAAACACCTTCTCAAGTAGAGATGAAAAAACACCCTTTTGAAAAACCCAAAAAGGAAGAATACAACTCCTTCAACCAAAAAAAACACCAAAACAACGCCCTACCTCAAAACAAACAAGAAAATCCTTTAACTAAAAAGAATAAATAATATCCTCATCGTTTATTTCAATTTCGCCAAAATCTTCATCATTACGAATTCTTTTACCGAAAGTACCTAAAGGATTTGGTCTGAAGTCTGTAGTTTGAGTCTTCACGTTGGTCTCTTTCGGTTTTATCGCCTGCGGAGTTTTTGGGAAAAACCTTAGGTTGACATTTTGGTATATGTTCTTTGCAATAATATCACGTGAATAAAATTTAAGTTTTTTAAGCTGGGAATTAGCAGCTGCAGAGCTTTTTGCCCAAAAGGCATCCTCATTATTTCCCAATGATCTTGAATACTTACCGCTCCACATAACAACATCATTGACATCATCAGTCAAAACTGCAAATGTTTCAAGGTCAAACGAGTTTATAGCATCAAACGCACTTGTAATCTCCAGCACTTCCCACGGACTACGTTTTAAAGAACCTTGAACTACAGAACTTGAAATTAAGAGCACCGACTTTGCCCCAAAAGTATTTGATAAAGTCTTTAATGCTTGAAAATCAACTGAATATGACCTGTTAAACTTGCCTAACGCACGAGTTGCAGTATTCTTTAGTTGAGAATTAGCATTCAACTGCGTTCTAACATCATACAAATCCGGTGCGGAAATCATTCCCTTTGAATTAAAAGCTCTTATAACGTCATCCGCAACAATTTCTGACATTTCAGGAAAGCAATAGTAATTTTCGCACACAGAAAACAGATCAACAGGTAAAACAAGCACTCTGAATTGTTCTGCAGATACAACATTCCCAAAAATTAAACATATTAAAAGTATTAATTTAGGAAGAACTTTCATAACAAAATTATAGCACAATCATACGTGTAAAGGATTAAATTTATTCAAAATTAATATAGAATCGGGTACAAGGAGAATTAAAATGGACTACGAATCACTAATGAAAAAGGCAATAGAAGCATCAAAACATGCCTATGCAAAATATTCAAAATTTCCTGTCGGAGCTTGTCTTTTGACAGAAAGCGGTAAAATTTATACCGGTTGCAACTTTGAAAACTCAAGTTTTGGATTAACGATTTGTGCAGAACGCAACGCTGTAGGTTCTGCAATCGCAGATGGTGAAAGGAAGATAAAAGCCATTGCAATATATTCTCCAAATATGGAAAAATGTTACCCTTGCGGAGCTTGCAGGCAGGTTTTACACGAATTTCAAAGTAATAGCGGTATTGACGTAATCCTAAAAGACGGAGAAAATTTAGTGGTTTACAAGCTGTCCGAACTACTACCCGGGGGCTTTAGTTTATAATGTATTTTATAGAACTGTTGGTCAAAAAATTCAAAAAAAAGAAAGCCATAGAAGAAGGATTTGACCCGCTTAGTGAAGAAAAAAACGAAGAAGAAACCTGCGAACATATCTTTATGCCGATAGACAGCACAGGAGAAATTCTTTCATGCAGAAATTGCGGACTTGTTGTGAACCGTAAAGACTTAAAAGACATTAATTTCTTCAGGCGAAAAAATTAATGTCTTTCATTTATATATTAACCGTTAAGGATAGTTATACAACTTCTCTGAGTGCCTGAATTACCGCAGGATCCCACTTTGTATCTTTTTCCATTATAGAAATTGCTTCATCCACAGGTAAAGCCTTTCTGTATGGTCGGTCGGATGTCATCGCACTATATGCGTCTGCAACTGCGATAATTCTTGAACCAAACGGTATTGACATACCTTTTAAACCTTCAGGCTTACCTGAACCGTCATACCGTTCTGTTTGGTAGTGAATATATGGCACAACTTCCGACAAGAAGTTTATATTCATCAATAAATTTACACCCGTATTTATATGACCCTGAATTTTCTTCAATTCTTCAGGAGATAATTTGCCGTTTGTTGCGAAAATCTTTTCAGGTAATGTGATTTTACCGATATTTTGTAACAATGCAGCATAGTATATCAAATCTGTAGTTTTTTCGTTGAGTGAAAGTTGTCTGCAAATTTGTCTTGCAAGATTTGCAGTATTTTGTGAATGTGAAACCTTATATTGACCTTTTGCGTCAACTGCTTTTGCAAGTTCTTCTACAAACGCCTGTTGATAGTCACACAAATCTCCAATCAATGCGGTTAGTTCTGCTCTGATATGCTGCATGTCTGAAACATTTGCATTTTCATCTGAAAGCAATTTGTTTGTTTCATCAACCATACCCTGCAATTCAATTGATGTTGCAAATAGTTGTGCGATACTTACAACAAGTTTTATAAATTCCTTTTGCAAAGGTTTTTTATCAACTGTTTGAACCCCGATTACACCAACAATTTTTGATGGGGTGCGCATTGCAATATATGTCATGTCATCATCAAAAGTAAAGTCTTTGCCGCCAAAATCAATGCAAAGTTCGTGACCCATATTTTCATCAGTTGCACCAACAATCAGCATTTGATTATCTTTTAGCATATAAATTCTGCAAAGAACGCCATCTACCATCTGTTTAACAGTGTTTGCAATTGATGTATATATTGCATGCTCCTCTGATGAGTCAAAACTCAATACACATAGCGTATTCTTTGATGAATATATCGATATGAGCTCTCTTAACTGATTTTTTAAACTTTCTCTTTTATCCTTGTTACTTGATCCTATTTTCTTTGCCAAATCTTCAGAAATAAGGTGTTCGGATACAAAATCACCCAAATTCAAAGCAAAGATTTCTGCTAAAGGATCATCTTCCATCATAAATTCAGATTGACTGAATAGGGAAATGCCATTTTTGGTTTCATCTTTCTTCATTAAAATATCCTTCTATACATGCCTTTGTTTTTAATAACGGCAGAAGTATTTTAAAACTTTAACAATTTTTAGAAAAAATCCTACTTTAGTATGGGATTTTTATTAATAACCAATAGCCCATTTAAAAGGAGCAGATGAAACGCGTTTTGTATCTACAACCGCATCGGCTTTTACAGCTTGAACTTCAACCACTTTATCAGCCTTTTGCAAAAGGTTGAATTGCATCATTTTATTATCAACATTATTAAAAGATTGCATTCTATCCAAATTATTTTGCAATTCGGCATTTTCATCATTGAGAGCAATAATCTGACGATTCAATGTATTCAGGGTTAATTCGTTACACATTACAAAATAATAGCAAGCAAACGTTGCAAGAATAGTCATCATTAACAAGCCGCATAGGGATTTATTAACTTTTCTTATTGCCATTGATTTCACCGTGCTTTCTTTATAAAAGTAACCTTCTATAACCGGAGCTTCTGTATGCTCAATCGGGTTTTGCACATATCCCTGATACGAATTATTTAATTTTTCAGTTGCAGTATTTAACAACTTTTTCAGTCCCCAACTACACTCTTTTTGCGATTCTTAACTTTGCACTCCTTGAAGGAGGGTTTATTTTTATCTCCTCCTCACTTGCCACAATTGGTTTTTTATTAACTAACTCCAACTTTGGCGGCGGGCATTTGCATATCATATCATTGCAATGACACCTTTGTGAGTGATACTTGAATAAGCGTTTCACAACCCGATCTTCTAAGGAATGAAAACTTATCACACTTATTATAGCACCAACGTCCAATAAATCCAACACATCATTTAATGTATTTTTAACATTTTGTAACTCGCCATTTACCTCAATACGAATTGCCTGAAACACTCTTGTAGCCGGATGTATAGATGATTTTATCTTTGGCGTACATTTTACAATCAAGTCTGCAAGCTCTGTTGTTGTTTCTATTTTTTGCTTGTTTCTTTCCTCTACAATTGCTTTTGCAATACGTTTTGAAAATCTTTCTTCTCCATACTCAGAAAAAATCCTTACTAAATCAGCCTCACTATAGTCATTTACGACATCAAACGCAGAAAAATCGGCTTCTTGGTTAAACCTCATATCCAACGGCGCTTCTTTGGAAAAAGAAAAGCCCCTCTCAGCCTTTGTTAATTGGTGATAAGATGCCCCCAAATCGAACAAAACACCACCTGTAATCTTTTCTATTCCAAGATTTTTCATAACTTGTTTTATATTTGCATATGAATCTTTTACAATAGTAAGATTTTCATACCCTTTTAAACGCTCAGAAGCAGCATTTATTGCATCATCATCAACATCAAAAGCTATCAGTCTGCCATTCGGACTTATCCGGCTCAAAATCAATTCACTATGACCGCCTCCACCCAAAGTACAATCAACATAAATAAGACCGTCCCTGCAATTCAATGCATCGACAGCCTCATTTTTCATAACGGTATAGTGCTTAAAATCTTCCATACAAAGATTTTAGCATTAATTTTATATTAGGGCAATCTATTCAAGCCCTTCCAAACCTTGCGTATCAAATATTCTCAAGAAATCGCCATACGCATATTCAACTTCCATATTACCGGAAATTACCTTTATGACAGGTTCTTGCTCCTGCAATCCTGCAAGCATCATTTCATCAAGATTTTCAACTGAGTTCAAATAATTTAAAACTTCTTCGTATGAACCATTTTCCAAAATTTGAGTTTCCATATAGACCTCCGTTTCATGAATATTTACGGCAAAGGTCGTCGAAATATTTAATTTCGGCGACCTCTTGTTAATAAATCGTTACAATTTTATTTGATTTGTGCTTTTACACGTCTGAAGGTCTTATCTTTACCTATAATTGCCAAAATTGCAGTCATATCAGCACCTCTTGTTCTGCCTGTAACAGCAGCTCTGATAGCCCACATTGTAACCTTTGGTTTAATGCCTTTTTCTTTGAATTCACCTCTAAAAACTTCCAATTTTTCGTGCAGATTTTCTTCGGTCCATTCCCAACTTTCAGCTTGTTTTAAAAATTCTTTCAAAACGTCTTGAGAAACTTCTGTATCCAAACATTCTCTTGCCTGCTCATCAATTTCCACATCCTCGCCGAAGAAATAAGGAACGGCATCAGTAATGTCTGACAATAATGTCAATGGTTCATAAGTTACTTCAACCATTCTTGTGTATTGCGCATCTGTTAATTCATTCAAGTTGTATTTTGTCAAATACGGCTTCAATCTTTCTTTCAATTCGTCTATTGAAAGCATTTTTATATAATGACTGTTCATCCATTTCAACTTATCATATTCAAATATTGAGTTTGAAGATGAAATTTCACCAATTCTAAAATCTTGCGCAATGGCATCAACAGACTTAATTTCTTCCC
>JBGUSD010000032.1:0-5099 GCA_045132355.1 Candidatus Gastranaerophilaceae bacterium | reverse complement strand
GAATGAATGTTGTAAAAGAATTACAGACAAAACTTCCAAAGGCTGAATTTGACACTTTTGTAAAAGACTACAACAGATTTAAAAAAGGAACAGATGTAATTGGTATGACTGTTGGCTCAATACTATCCTGCAACATAATTACGCCACTTTTAAGAAATAAGTTTGCGGCAAAAAGACAAAAAAGAGAAGTCGCCAGAATGCACAGCAAAGAACTGATCTATCCTAGAGGAATAACTATGGACTCATACCTCAATCACGTATACAGCAGTTCCGGAAGTCTAAGAGTATAGCAATATCAAAAACCCTGCAACTGCCGCACACATTATCGCCGTAAACGCACCAACCAATTTCACAGGAAACATATTTGAATTGACGCCATCAATTTGCAGCAAATTATCAATAATTTTGTGCGAATAATCAATCTTCATATCAGTTTTTGTCTTATCAAACGAATCTTTTAGCATTTTCTTAAACGTGTACATATCCTGAAGGTCTTTTCGAGCCATAGGATTAGAAATTGCAATTCTTTTAATTCTCAAACTTTCCTTACTATCAAGTTCATTATCAATATATGCTGAAAGATTTGATTTAAATGCTTTGTATTGCGGGGTATCATAGTCATCATAATTATCACAATTTATAATATTACCACTCATCATTTCAACAGCACTATCATATTCATACCTGCATTTTGGGCAGGATTTTAAATGGTTGTCAACAAATTGTCTTAATTTTGGGCTCAATTTATCTTCAAGATAAAAAGTTATAAGAGCCATAACCTGGCTGCACGTTAATTCATTATTCATAAAAACTCCTTATATATAAGATTTCAAACCCTCTTGCAGCTTTTCTCTTGCTCGAGAAATCCTTGACTTGACAGTTCCGACACTTGATTTTGTAACATCAGCAATTTCATCATAAGACAAGCCTTGCAATTCTCTTAAAATAATAACTATCCTGAACTGTTCAGGTAATTCTGAAATTGCATGCCTTATCAATTTTTCAAGCTCGTGTGATGCACACTTTTCATACGGTTTACATTTTGTATCAGGTATCTGAATTTTTATATCACAGTCATCGTCAATCGAAATACACTCCGGGCACCGTTTGATTTTACGCAATTCATCATAAAAAAGGTTTGAAATTATGTGATTTAACCAACCTTTAAAGCACTTCGGATTTTTTAGAGATCGAATATTTTTTGCCACTCTAAGCAACGCCTCTTGGGTAAGGTCAGAAACATTTTCCTGTTTTTTGCAAAGGTAAGAAAATGCTGTAAAGACATTGCACTGCTCACGCCTGATGAGTTCTTCCAAAGCCTTGAAATCATCGTGCTGAGAGAGGACAACGAGTTCTTCCTGACTAAGATTTTTATATTGAGGCATAAGTATCTCCTTACCTTATGGTAAGGAATTTTGCTCTTAAAAAACTCATACTTTATAACAAACAATGTGGGTAATCTTTTACTATAAGTTTATAGAATTATTTGTCTGTTATATAGCCTCTCAATGCACTGTATGCCGCAACATACGGAGATGAAAGGTAAATATAACCGTTTGTGTTACCCATACGACCTTGGAAGTTTCTGTTTTGAGTTGTCAAACAAACTTCACCATCAGCCAAAATACCGGCATGAACACCAACGCACGGCCCACAACCCGGAGGTAAAATTGTTGCATTTGCCTCCATGAATATTCTTATCAACCCTTCATCAAGAGCTTTCATATAAATATCTCGTGATGCAGGGCAAATAAGCATTCTGACCCCATCTTTTACCTTATTGCCTTTTAAGATCTTTGCAACTGTTCGCATATCCTCAATTCTGCCGTTTGTACAAGTCCCTACGTAAACCTGATCGACCTTAACTTCGCCAAGCTCATCAATTGTCTTTGTATTATCGACCGTATGAGGACATGATACCGTATGTCTTATATCATCAGCCTTTATTTCAATAACTCTTTCATATACTGCATCTTCATCAGGCTTCAATGTTCTGAATTTATCTTCTCGACCGTGTTCTTTCAAATAAGCCTTTGTTTTTTCATCCGCCACAAAAAGACCTGCTTTTGCACCTGCTTCAACGGCCATATTCGCAAGCGTAAACCTTTCAGACATTTCCATATTTTCAATAGTTTCACCACAGAATTCCAAAGCACGATACGTTGCACCGTCTGCGCCAATCATACCGATAAGGTGAAGCATTAAATCTTTTGAACAAATACCTTCTTTAAACTTGCCGTTAACAACAATTTTAAAAGTTTGAGGAACTTTTAGCCAAGTTTTGCCAAGAGCCATAGCAACTGCAATATCAGTTGAACCCATACCTGTTGCAAACGCGCCCAAAGCACCTGTGGTACAGGTATGAGAATCTGCGCCGACTAATATTTCACAAGGGTTTACATAGGTTTCAATCAATCTTTGATGGCAAACACCTGAGCCAACTTCTGATAAAACCGCCCCATAATCTCTTGAAAAATCTCTTAGAGTTGTATGCATATTGGACAATTCTTTTTTGGGGCTTGGAGAGGCGTGATCAATAAACAAAATTGTTCTTTCCGGGTTATTTAACTTATCCTTCCCCAACTTTTTAAATTCCTGAACCGTCAACGGGCCTGTACCATCTTGTACCGCACATACATCAACTTTTGCGATTACAAGTTCACCTGCTCTGACAGGTCTTCCAACGTGTTCTGATATAATTTTTTCTGCTAATGTTTGTCCCATGTTCTCTCCTCGCTACAAAATACTATGAACACAAGTGCCTGATTCTACTCTTTCTTTTATCGCACCAATCGGTTCATAATACGGTGACACTGTCATTACCTTTGCGGCAATATCCGGATAATAGTATATAAATTTCAATTCACTTGTCGTTAAAGGCTGCTGAGTATGAACATTTGCATAACGGACAAGTTCAAGAATATTCCTTGCCTCATGTTCATCTTTAAATTCTATTTCCAGATTGTTATACACGTTTCTGAAACCTTTAATTCCGCCATACTCACCTGTTGTAATCATCCGACCGGTTTCAATAATTTCAGGTTCACCACGTCCAAGTTCTTCATAGTCATACAATTCATAATTTCGTCTGTCTTTCAATGCCCCGTCAGCGTGAATACCTGATTCGTGAGCAAATGCATTTGCACCAACTGCAGGCTGATTTTTCGGAATTGGAACACCAAATGCGTATGCGGTATATTTCGCAAGCTGCCAAGCTTTACTTAAATCTATATTTTCATCAATTTCATATCTGCCTTTAAAACCTGCTGATTTTAAAACAGCAAGAAGACAAGATACAAGGTCAGCATTTCCGGCACGTTCTCCCATACCGTTAATCGCAGTGTTTATATATGCATCAACGCCCGCATCAACTGCAGCTTTTGCGCCCATAACAGAACACCCGACAGCCATACCCAAATCATTATGGAAGTGGAGTTCAATCGGCATATGAGTATCGTGTGCTATTTTATAAATTCTCTCGTAGGTCGTTTGAGGATCTTCATAGCCCAAGGTATCACAGTATCTAAATCTGCTTGCACCGCATTTTTGAGCTTCATTTGCATAATGAATTAAGAAATCCAAATCACTTCTTGAAGCATCTTCAGCATTAACACCGATAATTTCTGCGCCGTGATCTTTCGCACATTCAACCGCTTCACAAGTCATCTTCACAAGGTCTGACAAAGTCATTTTACCTTGATATTTACCGTTTGTCATCTGCTCTGAAGTTGACTGAGAAAGATTTATATACTTCAATTTTGGCACATTTCTAAAAGCTTCTTCAACATCACTTGCGATTGCTCTGGTCCAACCTGACAATTTAGTCTTAGTTATTGCACCACGATCAACAAGTTCCAAATTACCATTGAGGTAATTTATTTCGTGTTTTGTTGTGGGGAAACCGAACTCAGATTGAGTAATTCCCATCTCATTAAGCATCAAGTTTATAATCGTTTTTTGGAGTTTTGCAAGTCCCAAGCGTGAAGTTTGGACGCCATCTCTATTCGTTACATCTACAAATTTTATTTTCGGCATAGTTATATCCCTTTCAATGTTTATTATACACGAAATATTAATAACTTGCATTTTATCGGAATGTTATTTACAATATTAATATATGATGGACAAATTATTGGAAAAGAAGATAAACAGGGAAGTTAAAACGGGGAACGTCAAGTCTGCCATTGAATTGTGCCAGATTGGGCTTCAAAATGACCCTACAAATGCCGATTTGCACATTAGACTTGGCGATTTGTTTTTAGCATGGCATTTGGATATATACAATTCCTGCCAATACATAGATGAAGCAATAACCGAATATCAAAGAGCGTTAGAAACGTATATTGACTCGAGTGAAATATACTACAAAATAGGCTGTGCACAGTATTACAAAGGTGATCTTGAAAAGGCCGTAAATTATTTTGATATGGCTATATCAAAAGATAAAAAGTATGCAAAAGCATACTATATGCTTGCTGAAACGTACACAAAACAAGCAAGATTTTTAGAGGCCGCACTAAACGCAAAACGGGCAATTCAATACAAACCGCTCAGAAATTCCTGTGCACACTATCTGCTGCACAATTTGTACAGAGTTTCATCTTTTAGAAAATTCAAAATGTCATTAAAGGCAAATTTTGAACTGTTTTTATCATGGCTTACCCTGCCTTTTGACGGAATGGCTATTAAAAACGTGATAAAATCAATCACATATCTTAAATTTTTGCCAATATTGATAAAAGGATTTTACAAGGTTCAAACTCAAGGCCTTAATGAAGCAATCGATCTATACATTGATGCGATAGAAAAAGCACCCGGTTTTGTACCATTATACTGCCTATTAGGCGACATATACAGATCTGTCGGGCAATTTGACAATGCAATTACGGAATACAAAATGGCAATTTGGCTTGATAGCCTGAATATTGCAGCATACAGACATCTTTGTCAGGCATACGAAGAACTAGGTGACTACGACAGTGCAGTCGATATATACGAAAAACTCATTCAGATAATGCCAAATATTCCGGAATTCCATTCAAACCTGGCAAATATATTGTACATAAAAGGTGATGCCGAAGGCGCAATATCTCACTTTC
>JBGUSD010000031.1:0-6277 GCA_045132355.1 Candidatus Gastranaerophilaceae bacterium | reverse complement strand
GATGAGATTGAAGTTGTTCAGATTGCGGTAAAAAACAAGGCAAAAAAACGCAATATTGATAACCTTGACGAGAGTATAATAACAGATAACGCATATGACGTTGTGAACAATCCGGATATAGATATAGTAGTTGAGCTTATCGGCGGGGTTGATCCGGCCTTTGACCTGATAAAGACTGCTATTTCAAACGGAAAGCACATAGTTACCGCAAATAAGGAACTTCTTGCAAAATGCGGTGAGGAGTTGTTCAGGTTTGCAGAAGAACACAACAAAGTTGTTCTTTATGAAGCGGCAATTGCAGGCGGAATCCCTATTATTATGCCGATAAAAACAATTCTTGCAGGCAATAATATTACAAGACTTGAGGCAATTTTGAACGGCACAACAAACTATATTCTGACCAAGATGGATGTTCAAAATGCTTCATATGATGAAGTTTTGAAAGAGGCTCAAGAGCTTGGGTACGCAGAAACAGATCCGACAGGTGATGTTGAAGGTTTTGATGCTGCGTATAAAATTACAACACTTGCAACACTTGCTTTTAAAAAACGTGTAAAACTTGAAAACGTTTATAAAGAAGGAATTACCCGTGTCAGAGCACAGGATATGAAAGCTGCAAATGACCTTGGCTATAAGATAAAACTTATTGCATCTGCAAAAATTGATGAACAAGGCAGAGCTGATGTCAGGGTTCACCCAATGCTTATTTCTCAAGATTCAACCCTGGCACATATCAACTATGTAACAAACGCAGTCAGCCTGACTGGCCATCCTTTAGGACATATAACTCTTTCAGGGCCGGGCGCAGGAGAATTTCCGACCGCAAGCTCTGTTGTAGGTGATATTTTAGCAATAGCAAAAGAAATCGGAACGACAGATTATCTTCTTCCGATGATGAGATGTAATCATAGCGAAAATGCAATTCCTGTAAACATTTTAGACACGTATAACAAGTATTATTTGTCCCTGAATGCGAAAAACAATAAAGGTGTTATTGGTGCAATAGGTAATATCTGTGCTGAATACAATATTAGTGTTGAAAGTATTGTTCAAAAGAACGTTTCAGAAAATAATACGGCAGATATTACTGTCATTACTGAACTTTGTCTCGAAAAAGATATGCAAAACGCACTTAAAGCCTTTGAAAACAATGAATTTATCAATCAGGTTAACAGTATGATAAGAGTTCAGGTGTAAATAATAAATAGAGGAAATTATGTATTATCAAGGATTAATCAATACATTCAGAGAATATTTACCGGTGTCAGACAAGACTCCTGTTGTAACACTAAACGAGGGAAATACTCCGCTTATAAAAGCAGAAAATCTGGCAAAGAAAATAGGGCTTGATGCTGAAATTTACCTGAAATTTGACGGTTGCAACCCGACAGGAAGTTTTAAAGACAGAGGGATGACCCTTGCAGTATCAAAAGCAAAAGAAGACGGTTCAGGTGCAATAATATGTGCATCAACAGGTAATACAAGCGCCTCTGCTGCCGCATACGGTGCAAAAGGCGGACTAAAAACATATGTATTGATTCCTGACGGGTATATAGCACTTGGCAAACTTTCTCAAGCAATGATGTACGGTGCAGAAATTATCGCAATTCAGGGAAACTTTGATCAGGCGCTGGAAATGGTCAGAACAATTTCTGACAAATATCCTGTAACCCTTGTAAATTCACTTAACCCTTACAGGATTGAAGGTCAAAAGACAGGCGCATTTGAGGTATGTAATGCACTCGGTCAAGCCCCTGATTACCATTTTATTCCCGTTGGAAATGCAGGCAATATTACGGCATATTGGAAGGGTTATAAAGAATTTTATGAAAAAGGGAAAATAAAAAACTTGCCGAAGATGATGGGTTTTGAAGCTGAGGGAGCAGCTGCAATCGTAAAAGGTGAAAGGATTATGAACCCTGAAACTCTTGCAACTGCAATCAGAATAGGAAATCCTGCAAGTTGGACAAAAGCTGAAGCCGCAAGAGATGAGAGCGGTGGTGTAATAAACTATGTTACAGATGAAGAAATAGTTAAAGCATACAAGATGCTCGCATCATCTGAGGGCGTTTTGGCAGAACCTGCAAGTGCAGCATCTGTTGCCGGCCTGATAAAGTTTAAAGATAAGGTTCAACCAGGCAGCAAAGTTGTTTGTGTTTTGACAGGTAACGGACTGAAAGATCCTGACAATGCTATCAAATATTCAAATGCTGATGTCAAGAAAACTTCTGCAAACCTTGATGAAATTTTGCGGGCTATGAATATATAGCAAAAAACAGCCAGTCAGCTAAGAAATTCAGAGGGCAGGTAAAGGTCTAACGACCTATCGGACTTATCAACTTATTCTTCAATTTTGTGCTATAATCCTGTTATGAAGAAATTTTTGATTACAGTTTTATTATCTGCATTTATTTGTCCTTATGTTTTGGCAAATGAGGTTGTGGAGGATTATTTTGATATGGCGTCAAGCTACTGTGTTCAAGGTAATTATCATGAAGCTTCTGCATATTTGGATAAAATTTTACTCATTGAGCCAACAAATAGAAAAGCTCTCGATTTGCGTAACGGTTTAAGGCAAATTATGCAGGGCAATAGTTCATCTTTTATTCTGCCAAAGAGTAATGCCGTAAAACAATCAGTAAATGCAAAGAAACAGGGAAATAAGCAAGGTGAATTAAATGCTTTGAATTCTGCCAATGATTATTGGGGAAATTATTTTTTGGCGGAGTATTACATGCAAGACAAAAATTACTCTCAAGCAATAAACTATTTTGTAAAAGCAGTGAGTTCAAAACCGAATTTTACCCAATGTTATCTTGAAATAGCAATTTGTTACTTTGAGATGAAGAATTATAATCAGACAATAACTTATATAAATCAATATCTAAAAGCTAATCCTGATGATGACTTTGCTTACGCATTAAGGGCAAGAGCTAACGCAAATTTAAATAATAACGGTGCGGCTCTTCAGGATATAACAAAGGCAATTTCAATAGAAGACAGTTTGGATTACAAATTTATAGAGGGTAAAATTCTTTATAACATGGGACGATATACTCAAGCCATAGAAAAACTCGAGCCTTTGTCAAAAGAGATTCAGACGGCTGAACTTTACAAATATATTGGTCTTTCTTATGCTGATTTGGGAAAAGATACAGATGCTGCAATAAATCTTGAAAAATCAATCATACTATCTGATGATGATAATCTTGTCAAAAACAAGTATAATGAGTTGAAGATGAGAATAGAAAAGTAAATGAGACATAAAAAAGAAAGCATTTTATTACACATAAAAAATATATTTATAACTCTTATTCTGACGGCGATAATGCTTGTTTGGGTTCAGGGTTATACTGATGCTTCAAATTTAAAATTTGTACAGATTAGCGATAATCATTTCTTAAACCATGGCCAAAATACGACTTTCAAAATGATTGCCGAGGGGCCAAACCTTATAGATGATGCAATAGACCAGACAAATGCCATACCAAACCTTGATTTTGTTATGTTTACCGGAGATTTGATAGATAAATCTTTGGAGATTGAACTACAGGCAATAATGCCGCATTTGGCAAAGATTAATGCGCCATGGTACTTTGCATTTGGCAATCATGATGTTTGTGTTGGCGGTTACCTGACAAAAACTTTGTACATGAATATTTTGAAAAAGAATAATCCAAACATGAATTTTGAAAAACCTTATTATTCATTTGTTCCCAAAAGGGGTTACAAAGTCATTGTTTTGGATAGTATAATTGATACTGAAATTACGGCTAATGGATATATATATCCTGAAGAATTTGATTGGTTGAAACAAGAGCTTGAAAAATCCAAAAAAGATGTAGTTTTAATCTTTATGCATGTGCCTGTTGTAGAACCATTTCCAAGTCCAAATCACAGGATGAGAAACGCAGGTGAAGTTCAGGCATTACTGGAAAGTTATAAAAATCCTATCGGAGTGTTTACGGGCCATTATCATGCCACAAAAATTATTCAACACGAAAATGTTCTGTACGTTTGTACTCCGGCGTTGATTTCTTACCCGAATGCTTTTAGACTGATAAATATTAAAAATAGGAGAAACAGAGTTGAGTTTGATATTCAACTAAAGCCTACAAGATTGACTAATGTTCAGCGGCTTGCAAAATTGATGGTCTTTGCGTCAGCCTTGTATGCCGGTGAAGAAAAAGACAGATCAGGTACTTTTGTAATAAAAAAATAACAGAGGTTTATTATGAGTGAATTTAACTTGAAGTTTAGAGGTGTCAGAGGAAGTTATCCTGTCGCAAATATTGATTTTCTTGGTTATGGTGGAAATACGGCATGCATAGAGGTTAATGTCGGTGGACATACAATTATTTTGGATGCCGGGACAGGCATGATTTCTTTGGGGAATGAACTTTTAGGTAATCATATCACTTCAAGTTATATTCCTGAAGAAAGAAAACCAATATACGTAACGGTGTTGTTGTCTCATATCCATCATGATCACATACAAGGTTTTAACTTTTTTAAACCTTTGCATTTAAGTTCTACAAAAGTTAAGGTGTACGGTTCTGTACCGGAAAATGAAAATTTATCAAATGAGCTTGAAACTATGTTGTATGGCAAATCCTTCCCTTTGGATTTGGAGGATTTGGCTGGAAATCTGGAAATAAACACAATATCCGAACAAGATACTATTGTATTGAAGCCAAACAGTGCTCCGGTTATTATGAAATCCTCTGATAATACTGATATTCAATGGGATGACGTTGTTATAACAAACTACAAATCCTATGCGCATCCGCAAGAGGGGGTAGTTATATATAAAATTTCATATAAAGGAAAAACTCTTGTCTATGCGACAGACAAGGAAACATACCTTGGCGGGGATAAGAAATTAATTGAATTTGCAAGGAATTGTGATGTTTTAATCCACGATGCACAATATACTACAGAAGATTACCTGAATACATTTTCACCAAAACAAGGGTATGGCCACTCAACATTTGATATGGCAGTAGAAATTCAAAGACAAACAGATGCAAAGAAGCTCGTATTCTTCCATTTTGATCCTGAATATGATGACAGCAAGCTAAACAGAATTTCAGAACAGTATACAAACCAATATGGTGAAAAAATTCTTATGGCTCGTGAAGGTTTAGAGCTTGAAATTTTATAAAAAAATATTAAATAGAGAGTAATGAAAAAGTTTTTAATCATACCATTAATATTTTTATCTGTTTTGGCATCAGGATACAGAAAGCCTGATGTATATGAGATTGATGCCCAAAAGAATGCATATACCCACAATAATATGGGACTTATTTACGTTGAAGAAAAATGCTACTATGCGGCGATTCAGGAATTTAAAATTGCAATCAGCCTGAATCCGAACACGCAGGCAACAGCTGTGTATTATAACAATTTAGGGGAAGTTTATCTCACAATCGGTTATCCGGATTATGCCCTTGATTGCTTTGAAAGAGCATTAAAACAGTACAGTTTGAATCTGAAATACTATCAAAATCTTGCAAAAACATATAAAATGCTTGGTCAGGTGGATAAGCAAATCGGGATATATTCCGATGAAACAAACCCTTTGAATATGGTAATGCGAGGACTTTTGTATGAGCAAAAGGGTGATGTAAGACGTGCAATAACGGTTTTGGATGAATTTGCTATGTCAGAACCGGATTTGATTATTACTCCGTCTGTTCGCAAATATATAAAAGAAGTGCTTGTTCCTCAATCATAATATATCCTATTCTTAAATTTTATGCTAATATTGTATTATGCTAGAGTTATTTGTATCCGGTTCAGGTAAAAATAGTGGAAAAACATTTGTTACAGCGGGTCTTGCAGCAACCATGCAAAGCCTCGGATATTCTACGTGTGTTTACAAACCTGTTCAAACAGGTGCGATAGAAAAGAACGGATTCATTCAGGCTCCTGATTTGGCGTTTGTGAAGTTTATTGATCCGTATGTAAAAACATATTTTACTTATCTTTTGAAAAACAATGCAATACCTCTTATTGCGGCTGAAATGGAAAATACCGAAATTAAAGAAGATGTTATCTATCAGGATTATACAAGTATTCATGATGATTGTATTTTGACAGATGGCACGTTTGGACTTGCAACTCCATTGTCTGAAAAATTTTTAGAGCAGGATTTGGTAAAAATGCTCAGTCTTCCTGTTTTGCTTGTTGTTTCGCCAAACGAAAATTCCGTAAACAATACTCTTGCAAACATTAATCAGGCAATCTCACGCGGGATAAAGATTCGCGGCGT
>JBGUSD010000030.1:0-2739 GCA_045132355.1 Candidatus Gastranaerophilaceae bacterium | reverse complement strand
GGCAGCTTATGGGTTGATGTAGAATGATTGATTGCATCAATTACTTGCACTTTTCATTAATTTTCATGACAAGTTTTTTGACCTCTTTAATTGTAGATCTGCGCAAAAAATATCTTTTTGCATGGCACAAAGAAGTACACATTTTATAAGTTAAGAACAAATAATCCTTTATAAACTCTTTGTCAACGCTGTCCGTTAACATTGTCCTTTTTATATTTTCTAATATTAATTTTATGTCATACGTGGTATTCTTCTCAATAAAACTCAACAAATCAATAACACCTTTATCAATTTTCCACTTGAGATGAGCATCCTCAACAAAAAAGACTTTTCTTTTAATAAAAGGCATTTTATCTTGCTCAACTTGCTCAAGAGTGAAATAATAATAAGGTTTCTTCTTTAACTTCTTTTCATATTTTTGAATATCAACAAAACTACCCGCCTTGTACCCCCTACTTTCAAAAAATTCTGTGAGCCTTAACTCATAAAAAGCAACCGCTTCCTCATAGTTTGCAGGTACTTGCAAAGTAGTCCAAAATTCTTCAAAATCAGAAGAACTTACTATATTCTTTCTAAATACAACGAAATAAGATTGAACATGTTCATTAATTTTTTTACCTGCCATCGTGCTATTACTGGCTACATGTTTTGTTATGCCCCAAAAATCACAATGAATCTTTTCCATTTTTTCAAAAAGGACATTAAGAGGATATACAGGACCATATACGGTAGAATTTGCAAAAATTATTTCATCATATTTTTTCAAAGTTTCATATCCATAGGATTCAAGAGCATATTTATATGCAGTAGAATCAAAGCCTACATTTTCACGTATCAATAATTTATCAGCAATTTGTTTCAATTTATTGCACGCATCATTTGTTATACGCCCATTTACAACAACACACAAATCAGACAATAAAGGCTTAAATGTATTTAAAAAATAATATACATAATCATCGACAATACCATAATGATCATAAAAGCAATACACAATTAATCTTTTCATGCCATCATAAATTCCACTGAGACTGCAACTTTTCTTAATCACGCAATCTCCAAATATTCAACAGCCACACGAGCATCGCCGGAATAGTCATGCAATTCTATTAAGACATTTGAAGCTATAACGACTGATGTGTTAATATTTTTTAACACAATTTCTTCACATAAATCATTAGCTCTCAAATTCAATTTTGTAGTGCCACAGACACACGTAATCCGCTTGGCAGACAGCATATCCGGAATCAAATAGGGATCAGCTTTCATATCAAACAGTATTTCTACTTTTTTAACATTTTGCCTGTTTGAATTTGGGTTGTTAGTTTCTATCAATTCGTACAATTTTGCCATCTGTGACCTCGTGTTACCATGTTATTTTATGCCATCAAATTGCATTGTCAATATTATTATATACTTTTATGTCTTTTAGAGCCATTATAAAATATATGTTTGTTTTCTATAATACAGGTATTGGAGTTATATAATGAACGACATAAAGAAAAATTTTGGCATATTGCTAAAACAGGTCAGAAAACAAAAAAAGTTCTCTCAAGAAATTTTGGCTGAAAAAATAGGGATTAACATTCGCCAACTGGCACGCATCGAAGCGGGAGAAAGCTTTATAACCTCTGAAACTCTATACAATATATGTGAAACATTGAGAATCTCACCCAAAATATTATTCGACTTCCAAATTAGTGAAAACAATGACATAAAAATGCAACCCACACAACAAAACCCCATTTATAAAAAACTCAAATCAAAACTTGATAATATTGCAACAGACACGAAAAAACTTGAATTTATTAATATTGCATTTGACTCCATATACAACAAACATGCTCTTAAAAGTCTCAAACTGCTAATAAAAGGACTTGAACTGAAATCATAATTTTTTGTTACCTTTAAATATATTAATATTTAATTGCAGAATGATATTAAACGTTATATTATGATACTGTAAAGTACTACATGTTGGGTTAACAGTTTAGTAAAAAGGAGTAAATTATGAAAAAATTTTTGATGTTGACTGCAGTATTAGTTTTGGGTGCAGCATTTGTTCCAAGCGCACAAGCATACGAACCTTGGGGCTTTGGCATTTACAACGGTACAGTAGAACCGCTTGACTATTCAGTTCCGGGTGCAACATTAGGAAGCAAAGTAGGCGTTGCAACTTGTAAAACAGTTTTGGGTATTGTTAATTGGGGAAATTGCTCTGTCAGAGATGCTATGAAAAACGGTAGAATTTCAAGGGTTACAGCAGCTGACTGGGAAAAGCACTATGTTATCCTTTATGGTGAAAAAACACTTAAGGTATACGGCAATTAATGGTTTTTAAACATAGAAAGAGGTCGGACAGATATCCGACCTCTTTTTTATTTATCGAAATTATTTATTTAATGAATTTTGCTTTCATCAATAATGTCAAAGCTGCGCAACCTGCAGATATCAATGTTCCTGCAATTGCTGAAGCACCTGTCATAAGAGCAACAGTTTTATTAACCTTTTTCTTTTCTTCTGCAACCGTTGTATAGCCATCCCACAATGCACCCTCTTTTGTCATACCGCCTGTTGGGATTTTGCCGCCATTTCTGGATGCGATATTTTCCGCAGATCTAATAATTTGTTTTCTGCGAACAAGACCTTTGCCTAATGCCACACCACCTGCGATTGCTCCGCCTGCTAATGCTACTGCCCCTACACATTTTACCATTGACATAAGATTTACTCCTTTTG
>JBGUSD010000029.1:0-3135 GCA_045132355.1 Candidatus Gastranaerophilaceae bacterium | reverse complement strand
ATTCGTGTATCATAGTCAGTGATATTGCGCTTTTTGTATTCAATGGAATGAGCGTCCATAAAGCTCATAACTTTTCTGCAATATGGACAAGTTTCCGTCATAAATAATTCGATCATAATTTCTCCTTTTTATTATTTTATCATAATAGTACTTTTCAATAATTGCCAAGTTGTATATATGATTGCATAACTGTATTTTTTATAATAAACTCAAATTATGAAAAATATATTAGTAATATTTGGAACTCGTCCAGAAGTAATAAAATTAGCACCCGTAATATTGGAACTTAGAAAGTATCCAAAAGATTACAGCGTAATTGTTTGTAATACAGAACAACAAAAAGAGCTTTCTAACCAAACCCTCAACTATTTTGGACTAAAAGCAGATATAAACCTTGATTGTATGAGAGAAAATCAAACACTATCAGGAGTTCAGTCAAGAATATTGACAGCCCTTGATAAAGTATTTTTCGAAAATAAAATAGATGCAACTATTGTCCAGGGTGATACTATGACAGTATTGTGCGGAGCTTTGACAAGCTTTTATCACAAGATTCCGGTATTTCACGTCGAAGCAGGTCTCAGATCATACGACATATACGAACCTTTCCCTGAAGAAGTTATGCGTCAAATGGCATCAAGAGTTGCTGCTTTGAACTTTGCTCCTACAGAAAAAAACAAACAAGCTTTAATCAAAGAAAATATTGATGACAAATCCATTTTTGTAACAGGCAATACTGTAATAGATGCGCTGTTTTGTCTAACCAACGAGACATTGAATAAAGCAAAAGAGTTTTATAAAAACAATGATATAGATATTAATGACAAAATTATTCTTATAACCGCGCACAGAAGGGAAAATCACGGGGAAAGAATAGATAGAATTATAAAGGCTATCGAAATACTTGCACAAAAGTTTACAGACCACACGTTTGTAATTCCTGTCCACCCAAACCCTAATGTACATGATAAAATTTATTCGGCACTTGGTAAATACTCTCAGATAAAGCTTTTAGAACCTTTAGATTACCCAAATCTCGTATATCTTATGAAAAATGCAAAGTTAATACTAACAGATTCAGGCGGCATTCAAGAGGAAGCCCCAACGTTTGGATGTCCGACATTTGTCATGAGGTACGAAACCGAAAGACAAGAAGGTATTGATGCAGGAGTTTCAACACTTGTAGGGGCAGAATATGATAAAATTGTTGAATTGAGTTCTGAAATCCTTTCAAAAGATAAAGCTCAAACAAGATTGGCTGCACAAAATCCGTACGGAGACGGAAAATCCTCTCAACGAATTGAGAAGATTATCCGCAACTATCTCTCCTAATAAAATTATCTCCTTGCTAATTCTCTGTAATTTCTGCGCGATCTTGGCATGATATTTGTTGCATAAGCATTTTTAATTTTACAGTTTATGCTTGGCATGCTTGCAAGTTCACGTTGAAAATTCCGGTATAATTCAATTTCTCTGTCTTTTATGTCTTTTTTAATTACTATAGAATTTTCATAGTCTGTCAGGGCTTTCGCAGACTTTATCACAACAGCAAGAATTCCAAATACAGCCAACGTCCAAATGAGTTTTTCCAAAGGAAATCTTTCGCTTACAATAACCGGTTCGCTGTCACCCGCTTGGGACATTATGGTTGATTTTGCTATGTCTTTAGCCTGTATATAGATTTTTAATTCATCATTTGATACATTTTCAACAATCAGACCATTAATATCAGATGTACTCCTGTATACAGCATTTACTGAATTAGATGTTGTTATACCCTTTACATCCAAAACCAAATTATTATTACTCTTTATTGATCTTGTAATAATAGGAGTTTCATCAGACTTCAAAACTATATTGTACCCGTCATCTGTTCCTTCAAGCAAAATCGTGTGCAACAAATTCTCTGACGCATTTGCGCTAATTCCTACAAGAAATATTGATAATATTAAGAGTAATTTTTTCAAAACCTTCCCCTAATCTTTTACACTATATATAATAAATGTTTTGAAGTATACAGGCATCAATCCATGGGTCTAATTTTGATAAATCAAAGGTTTTAGATTTTATGTTAACTAATGTAACAATAAAAACCCATGCTGAAATCAGACATTTTTTTTGACCTTTATATATATGTAACACGAGAGGAGTTAAGATGATAACATTAACACAATCAACTAATCAAGAAAGAGCCAGAGTTAATGAAACGAAAAGACCATCAGAAACTGTTGAAACAGCCGGGTCTTTGGCAATGTTATTTGAAAACGGACTGCTTACAATGGGTCAATATGATGAATTTATAAGCAGTAATCCTTTTGCTGTTGATTACGGAATGTATGCAAATTTTGAATCCGCAGATGTAGCCTATTCAGGATTCCTCGGCGATTTTGCAAGTGCAGTATCAACACTTGGAGATATGGGGACAGGTTTCTCCGACGGAGGATCATTTGTAGGAAGCTGTTCTTCAGGTTCATGTGGCGGATTTAGTTCAGTATGCTAATAAAGAGAAAGAAAATACATTAAAAGACGGTTACAAAAACCGTCTTTTTTATTTATAAATAAAATATGAATAAAAAATATTATGTCTATATTCTATTAACCGAACGCAATACGTATTACTGCGGCTATACAGATGATATACAAAAGAGGTTTAAGGCTCATTTGGAAGGCCATGGCGCAAAATATACCCGTGCGAATAAACCGGTAAAAATTGTTTGGCAAAAAGAATTTGACAATAAAATAGATGCACAAAAAGAGGAATACCGAATAAAACACTTATCCAGAGCAGAAAAAGAAAGACTATTTGTTTAATTCTCCCTCAAGTTTATCAATCTTTGTTTTTTCCTTTATAAGCGCTTTTTCTTCTTTTGTTATGAATTTTTTCAACTCATTTATCCTAAGCTCTTTATATTTTTCGGGATTATCGTTCATTGAGGTAGAGCCGCCAAGCCTGAGTTGTTTATTAAACTCTTTTTTCTCCTCTTTATAAACCTCATCCATAGCCTTGACTTCAGCCTTATAGTCCTGTTTCATTTGCTTCATGTCAGCTCTTTTCTTAGCTTTTTCGGCTTTTTTATCCATCTTCTGGGCTTTCTTAAGAGCTTTTTGCTCACGCTTTACAATAACAGGAGTTAC
>JBGUSD010000028.1:0-15032 GCA_045132355.1 Candidatus Gastranaerophilaceae bacterium | reverse complement strand
GGTCATCATAAGTAATTAAGCCATCTATAAGATACTCAAATTTACTGAAGAACTCCTCATTAGTTACATCAAACAATGAGAAATCTAAACAACTTTTTACCTTATCGTTAGAAAATTCTAAAACTTCTATCAACATGCGATTTATTACTTTATAATTTGCAGAGACAACATTACCATCTTCTGTTACTAAAAATCTCTTATTTTCAACATATCGTCTATATTTTTGTACGACCAATTTTGGCATTAAATATCCTAGAATATATGTAATAATATCTGACATATACACTCCAGACATAAGGGAAGAAAATTTCAATTTATATGCCAATAAGGTTGGCAATGATAAATAAACAGAAATACCATTTTCTATAAGTTGTGAGATTTCACTTCTAATTTTACCCTTTGGACTGTTTTCTATATAATCACTTATTATTTCTTCTAGTCTTTTATCCATTAGAACATTTTCACAATGGTTGTCTAAACCTGCACTTAAAGGTGATGAAACAATAAAGTCATAAGAATCAAGTATCACATCCTTATAGTTTTTATTAGTTTGTCCCCAATCAAGACTTTGAACTTTAAAACGGTAATATTTTAAAAGTCTAAATAGTCTTTTTGGTATAGATACTTGAACAATAGTTCTTTGTTTGTCATTCTTTTTATTTTTCACTCTGTTCATTTCTTTGAGTGCTTCATCATGCATCGTTTGATAAGTAAATGCATCTACATAAAAATAATTATACTGTTCTCTTTTTTTCATTTCAGTGTCCCTTTCATAACTTTTACACTATGTTTTTTCTGTTGTTTGCTATTTGAACTATTAATCGGATTAGTAGTCATGCCAGAAGTTGTGCCTCTGTTGTACTGAACCCCATTATTTAATCTTTCAATAGCTGAGGCTTCAATTACTATCCCAAGATGTTTGTATAGGATACTTCTTACAAGAGAGCTAAATGTAACACCTCTTAAGCCAATATTTCTGAGTTGTTCCAAAACATCTTGCACACGTCTATATTCTTCTTGTGTAAAATAGACTGTAACCTTATGTTTAAAACATCTGGCATCTATTAAGTCAATTTGTTCTGTAGAAATTTGATTTGATACAGCCGAGTTTATTATTTTAGTGAAGAATGCTTCGTCATTACGTGCGACATTAAGTAATACTTTAAATATATCGCTATCAACACGAACACTTTTCTTAACTAAATTGTTTGATTCAGCTTTCTGACGAAAGAATCTTAGTCTCAATCGTCTGAATATGTTGTCTCTTAACTGAACTCTTGTTGCAAGAAATCTTTTCCCGGATTCACTTACATTGAAATCAACTAAATCAAACTGTCTATAATGTTTTTGAATGTTATCCAAATTTACTTTAGGTATTATAATCATTTTTGTTCTCCTTCTACTAACACTTTCTTTGCTTGCTCTTTAGCTTTACGTTTTTGCCAACCCAATTTAGCACTTTCGGAACGATTTATTTTATAGGCTTCAGCTATCAAGCCTTGAATTTCAACCTTTATCCAATCGTTAAGGCTTTCTTTATCTAAATGAGTTTTTTTCGGAACTTCTGCAAACAATTGCTTTATTCCATTTTGTAAAAAGTTGTTACTTGTATTAGTTTCTATCATTTTGAACCTCTTTCTGTGGCTACTGCCACGTTATCTGTTATACTGATACACGTGTATTTTTTTCTTGTTTAAGGCCAAGTTCACATATAGTGGAAACATAAGTAGCTAACCTTTTAACTTCTTCTTCGTGAGAAGTTTCTTCTGCCCTATGGAGTTGTATTGTAAAGTTATCTACTTTTAGTTCCATTTCTGTTTCCTTTGTTCGACCTTATGCTTTTATTGTACGGATTTTGGAAGACCTTCACCTTAACTTTGGTTATAACTTCGGTTATGACTTTTATTTAGTGAGGCTGTTTCTTTTCCCTCAAATTTTTTCAAATTATAAATTATGATGGGGTATCTACACCTTAACTTCGGTTATAACTTTGGTTAAGAACTATTTGTAAATCTTATGGGGTTGAACGCAGCATTATATTTACTGGGTAGCTTGTTTTTGCTATAATGACCGTATGAAGAAAGCTGTATTATATGCACGTGTTAGTTCAACCAGACAAAGAAATGAAGGCTGGTCAATTCCTGCCCAAATCAAATTCCTGCGTGAATATGCACAGAAAAATAATATTGAAATCGTAAAAGAGTTTGTTGAGGCTAAAACTGCTAAAAAAGCAGGTAGAGAACAATTCAGTGAAATGTTATCATACCTGCTTGAACATGAAGATGAAAGAGTCATTCTTGTAGAAAAAGTTGATAGGCTATACAGAAATTTATTTGATTATGGAACTGTTGATAATATTAAAGGTTTAGAGGTTCATTTTGTCAAAGAAAATGAAATCCTTTCAGAGAATTCTCGTTCTGGTATCAAATTTATAAACGGTATTCGTGTTCTTATGGCAAAACAATATGTTGAAAACCTTTCAGAAGAATCCGCTAAAGGTTTAAAAGAACGTATTGAACAAGGTTATGCTCTGTATCCACCAATGGGATATAAGTATGGCGATGACGGAAAGAATAAACATGCTATTATTAAAGACCCGGAACGCTATGAATATGCAATTAAAGTATTTAATATGTTTGTTTATGACAATTTATCTACTTATTCAATTAGCGATACTCTATATAATGAAGGTTTACGAAATAGACATGGTGGGAAATATAGTGCAACAACAATACAACGGATATTAAAGAATCCAATGTATGTTGGAGATTATATATATCAAGGAAAACTCTATCCTAACGGAAAACACGAACCGTTAATCAGCAGAGAATTATTCAAACTTGCACAAGATAAAATAAATAATGCCAATGATACTACAAGACAACATGACGTAGAGTTCCCTTATATTAATATGTTCAAATGTGGTGTTTGTGGTTGTAGTTACACTGCTGAAAGAAAAGTTAAGCCAAGTGGAAAAGAATATATTTACTACCATTGCACAGGAAAAGGCAAGATTAAAACTTGCAAGAAGGCTTCTTATATCAGTGAAACTAAAATTGAAAAGTTTATCATAGAGGTTCTTAAGCTATTAGAGAATATTCCACAGGAACTTATAAACGAAATTAAAGAAGTTTTAAGAGAAATCCATGAATTTAAAAATGACTATAGCTCAACTTCACAAGATAATATTTATAAACGTCTCAAAGAAATAGATAATATGATTTCAAACGGTTATAAACGCATGCTCAGAAATAATGATGAGTATGAAAATGAACTATGGAATCAAACATATTACGAACTGAGAACGGAAAAAGAAGAACTTTTAGAACAATTATCTCGCATTGATAAGGCAGATGATGAATTTTATAAGCAATCTGACTTGATATTAAACTTCTGCAAGGATGCAAGTAATATTTTCATTAAATCTACCCCATCACAGAAAAGAACCATTTGTGAAATTATAGGTTCGAACTTTACAGCGAATGCCCAGAAAATAAATATAACACTGTATCCTATCTTCTATGACATAATTGAAATGAATCGTTTAGGTCATTCAAAAAATGCAAGGTTCGAACTCACTGAAACGCAGTCAGGGCAACAAAAAAGAGCCTCTAAAAAGGCTCTTGATTTAAATGGCGGGAACGACGAGGCTCGAACTCGCGACCTCATGCGTGACAGGCATGCGCTCTAACCAAACTGAGCTACGCTCCCATCTGCAAGTTTTATTATAAACTGCTGAATTTTTTTTTGCAAGAGGGTTATTTATGGCAAATTTATTTTTTACGGGTTTTATCTATAATATGATTTCTGCTATTCAATATAATACCCCATCTTTTCAGGCTCGTTGTCCTCAAATTCGTGAGGGACAAAAGGTTTGTCATCTTATTAGTTCGCAGTTGCCACACATATCAGATACAAGATTGCGATCTGCATACTATAATCTTTTTGATAAAGGGCTTGGCGAAAAAGTTAATATCCGCTATATAAAGTGGATGAGATCTATGATTGACAAAATTGAAGAAGCCAGAAATCTATACGTAAACAATGCCTATGGTCATACTAACGGGAAACCAACCAGAATCCTTAATCAGCTAAAGTTTGAACATCTTGGAAATTGTTATGAAAACGGCAAAGCGGCAGAAATTATTTTAAAACTGAATGGTGTTGAAAACGCAAGGGCTGTCAGCCTAAAACGCGGCAGTAGTGCTATAGATCACTTTGTTTGTGTATTTAACCGTGATGGCAGTGCTTTTGACGGCACAATAAAAAATAATCAGACTATTATTGTCGATCCTTGGCTTGGAAAGGCGGATTTTGCGGGTAATATGTTCAAGATATATGAAAATACGTGTCAAAAACTTTTAAAACTCCCAGAACAAGGCAAGTTTGGTGTCAGAAATGTTGAAGATATAAAAATATCCGAAAATGATTCGTCTATTATAAAGCAGTATTTTCCAAAACTTTTCTATAAAAAATAAAGAGCCTCAAATGAGACTCTTTATTTATATATTGCTTTCATTATTAGTTATATAATGGTGCAAGTTTTTTTGATTGTTGAGGGATTACACCTTCTTCTATCGGAAGATATACCCTATAATCGATTTCTGAGAAGCAGTTGTCGATACTTTCGATATTGCGTAACTCGTCTTCGTTGATGTTTCCGCTTTCAATCATATCGCAGATTTTTTCAAATCTGTCAACGTGTTCTCTGAATCTGTCTGTTGCATAATCCTTAGCTTGCCATGTTGTAATCAAGAACGGCCAGTCGGAACTTTGCAACAACAAGTTTTCTCTTGCCATTTGGTTTAATGCCCTATGAAGCAGTTTGTCTTCCGGAATTTCTTCATACTTTTCTGCAATTGCTGTTACACGCTTTTCGCAGGAGTGGATAATTGGCCACATCCATTCTGTTAAATGGTTGTTCCATACCCAGAAATGTCCGCCTTGACCCCAAGATGATTCAGGAATTTGAATTGCTTCTGTCGGAGGATGAGCGTGCAAGTATTCACCTGCTGTCATTCTTTCAACTTCAGGTACAAAATTGTTGAATTTTCTGATTACTTGTTTGATAAATTCAACACCCTCAAACCACCAGTGGCCGAATAATTCTGTATCAAATGATACCATTACAAGACCTTCTTTGCCACCGTGAGCCATTTTGTAATCGTTCAACAAGTGGTAAATTAATGTTGTATAGTGATCTGAGTTTTCGTTTACTTTATTTAATGCCAAAACCGGATCGTATAACATCTTGTCGCCTAAATCCGTTGTAGGTGATGTGATTCTGTAGTAGTGCATACCTGATTTGTCATCTTTCTTGTGAAATTCTCTGTATACACCATCTCCCGGATATCCGTCAGCGGCTGACCAAACCTGATAACCTGCTCTGTCGTTTCTTCCCATTACGGCAACTTGCGCATCAGGTAACCAATATGCGGAATATGTGTCATAACCTGTTGCAGGACGTTCAGGTAGCGGTATATACTCAATATTTCCGTATACACCGATTACACGTCTGTTTCCGATGGAGTTTCCGCCCTCAATTACGTGTGATTCCGTAAAGAAATATTCTATATCGTTGTTTTGTAATGTTACTTCAATTGCAGGTCTCCAATGCTTTTTACCATCTTTGCCTGTAAATTCGTAACCTTGTCTATATGCACATTCAGGTAGCCAGCAGCCTTTTGCTCGTCTGCCGAATAATCTTTCTGTTGTGTCAGATCCTACTTTGAATTGTGCGTTCAGGTTATTATCAGTTGCCAATAACGGTGAAAATCCGTGAGTTGCACCTGATGTTGTTATCTCAATACAACCCAAGTCTTGGTATTTTTTGAAGTTTCCAATCAAGTCCATTCCGTATTTGTTTACAAATGAATCTTTGATGTGGTTGAACCAATCAAAATAGTATTTTGCCAAATATTTCAAGTGTTGCGAATGCGCAACTTTAGGGTCAGGATATCTGTCCAAATCTTTTGAAACTTGTTCAATTCTTGAATCAAGATATTTTACAAACCCGTGTTTTAAATGTTCATCATTTAGCTGTTCTGCCAATATTGGGGTAATGCCGACGGTCAGTTTTGCCTTGATACCTTCGTCATAAAGCTCAGATATTGCATTCAACAGCGGGATGTATGTTTCTGCCATACATTCGTACAAGTTTTCTTCCCCGAAAGGCCACATACCAGCTTTTCTGTAATAAGGAAGGTGACTGTGTAACATGAATACAAATTGTCCTACTGACATTTCTGCCTCCATTTCTTGAGTTATTATAACCCAATTTTATACACTTTATATATAACACAAACGGTTAGAAAATATAACCCTAAAGAATTAATTCTTGTGTATAACTTTACAAATTTTAATATTAAATTGAATGATTTGGCAATCAGAGATTAAAAAAATTTTTTATAAACTTGTAGGTTAAATTTTATTTGTGCAGAAAGGTAGGTTATTTATGACAGGATTAGGTGTTACTGCTGCAGCTTCAATTAACAAAGCATCCAAACCAGATTACGGAAATTTTTCCAATCGTTTGGAGTATGGGTTTGCAACGGCAGGAAACTATGCATTAGCGGGTGTTGAGGCAACAGCGGCATCAGCTGCAGTTACTGCGGCAGGTTATGGCGCTATTAAATCAAAAGCGGTACAAAAAGCATTGGTTGCAATTCCTGATGGATTAGCAAAATTAATCGGTAAATTATCAAAGAACGTTACGTTAAAAGGTCTTGTTGACAAAATATTAAAAGCTTCTCCAAAAGGGAAAGCACTTGCATCTGTCGCAGCTCTGGGCACAGCTCTTGGGGCATTAATTATTTCAAAACGATCTCACAAACAAGGTGTGCTTGATCAAAAATATCGTGACAGAGCGCAGTTAACGAATATTGTTGATGTTATAAAATAGATTTTTCATACGGTGAAAATAAAGAAAAGGTCGGATAGTACATAATCCGGCCTTTTTACTATCTATTGCATTTTAATTTTTACCGTATAAAATAAAATTACATCCTCAAATTACGAAAGGCAGAGTCATTAACTGCCGCAATATTTGAAAGGAAATATAAAATGGCAAACATTAAATCTGCTAAGAAAAGAGTATTAGTTGCAGAAGCAAACAGACAAAGAAACGTAGCTTTCAAAACATCTATCAAAACTGCAATTAAGAAAGTGTTAGAACTTGCACAAGGCAAGGACAAAGATGCTTTGAACAAGGCAATCTCAAGAGTTTACCAACTTTGCGATAAAGCTGTTGTTAAAGGTATTTTGCACAAAAACACTGCAGCAAGAAAAAAATCAAGATTAACAGTTGCTGTTAACAAATTAACAACAAAGTAGTTAATAAAAGCCAGATTGAAAGCACCCGAGAGGGTGCTTTTTTATTGCAAAACAGCATTTACAATATCTTCAGCAGAGATTTTTAAACAATCAAGGTCTTTGCAGGTAGTTTGTCTTCTGTCCCAAAGACAAGGCTTTTGGGCGCATTTGTCATTTGCCTTTATTGCGGTAACCCCTTCCGGTATCAGTTTTTTATCATCTGTCGGGCCGAATATTGCATAGGTTTGAGTTCCCATAGCAACCGCAACGTGCAGTGGTGCTGAATCGGAGCATAAAAATTTTTCTGCTTTTCCTATCAGTATAGCCAAATCTTTAAGGCTTCTTGTTTGCCCGTAATAATTTGTGAATCTACCTTCTGTTACAGGCTGCATAAGAGATAAAATCTTTGAAATACAGCCTTTGTCGTCAGGTCCTCCGGCAAGGATAACGTCCTTTTTGCTTTGTAAGAGCAAATCTATTGTTTTTGCCCAAACTTCAGGAGTGATTGTTTTAATCATACCTTTGTCGATGCTCATTTTGCTGACTCCTGGGTGAATAAGCACTGTATTTTGAATCTTTTGTTGAGGGGCAATATCTATTTGCGGTATAAATGTAATATATTCAGTAACGTCAGATATCAAGTCGTGATACATTCTTGCGGCATACTGTTGTTTATTGAGTTTTACGGCATACGTCAAAAGAAATTGGCTAAGTTTGCCGGTATTATAGCCACAGCGAATTTTCGCACCCGTAAGCCACAATATTATACTCATAAACTTGTTGCTGCCTGCGGTTATACCAAGATCGTATCGTTTAAAAAATGCTTTAAAAATAAATTTTATAAGTTCTATGTATTTATTTTTTCTTTTTATATCGACAAGAATCAATTCATCAATAATATTGGTCAAATCTTTAATGCTTTTACTTCTAGGTTCAAGTGCAAGTGTTATTTTCGCATTGGGATATTCTTTTTTTAGGGAAATAAGTGTCGGAAGAAAAAGGATTTCATCTCCGATTCCGCCAAAATTTATGGCTAATATTTTTTTAATCTTTTTCATATATTTAATTATAACCTAAAAATTTGTAGTATAATAAGTTTATGGTAAACAAGGTTACAACTGCAACGGTAATAGGTCTGAATGCATATGAGGTTTCTGTGGAAACTGATGTGCAAAACGGTTTACCGGGATTTTCGGTTGTTGGTTTACCTGATACGGCTATCACAGAAGCTCGTGACAGAGTTCGTTCTGCCGTTAAAAATTCAGGGTATACATTCCCTGCAAAAAAGATTGTCGTAAACCTTGCCCCTGCTGATTTGAAAAAAGTCGGTACAAGCTTTGATCTTTCTATTGCAATGGGTATTGTTATAGAAGAAGGCGTGCTTGATGAGGATAACGTACGTGATTATGCTTTTGTCGGAGAGTTGTCTCTGAACGGGGATATTCGCTCTGTCAGGGGAGTTTTGCCGATTGTAATAGGTTTGAAAGAGATTGGTATAAAAAACGTTATTGTTCCTGCGGATAATGTTAAAGAGGCTGGCTTGATCGGCGGTATCAATGTATATGGTGCAACTTGTCTTTGTGATGTTGTCAATCATTTTGTTGAAACCCCGTTAAGTGTTTATAAATCCGATGTTGAAAATTATCTGTCCGACAGTGAACAGATTTATGAGTACGACTTTAAAGATGTCAAAGGTCAGCAAAAGGCAAAACGGGCTTTGGAAATTGCGGCTGCAGGCGGTCACAACTTATTAATGGTAGGGTCTCCTGGGTCTGGTAAAACTCTTATGGCAAAAAGCTTTGCATCAATTTTACCTCCGCTTGAGTTGTCTGAGGCTTTGGAGTTGACAAAAATATACAGTGTTTGCGGACTTTTAAGTCCTGAAAAACCTCTTATGAATAAGCGTCCTTTCAGATCAGTTCACCACACAGCTTCTGCAATAGGTATTATTGGCGGAGGAAGTAATCCTATGCCTGGGGAGATTACTCTTGCGCACAG
This sequence comes from Candidatus Gastranaerophilaceae bacterium, assembly GCA_045132355.1. Taxonomy (GTDB): domain Bacteria; phylum Cyanobacteriota; class Vampirovibrionia; order Gastranaerophilales; family Gastranaerophilaceae; genus SIG32. The sequence goes on along the minus strand of JBGUSD010000028.1, from coordinate 5,723 downwards.
AGGGGTGTTGTTTCTTGATGAAATGGTTGAGTTCCCGCGCAATGTTTTGGAGGTATTACGTCAACCGCTTGAGGACGGCGAAATTGCGATCTCAAGAGCACAGCATTCGGTGAGATATCCTGCAAAATTTATGCTTTTAGGGGCTATGAATCCTTGCCCTTGCGGGTATAAAGGAGATAGAGAAAAACAGTGTACGTGTTCTGATTTTATGGTGGATAGATATTTGTCAAAGTTATCCGGGCCTTTGCTTGACAGAATAGATTTGCAAATAGATGTCCCAAGATTGACTGCAAAAGAACTTTTGAATATGGAGGATTCTGCAGAGCCGTCAAGTGAAATAAGAAAAAGAGTCATAAAAGCCAGAAAAATTCAGGCAGAACGTTATAAAAATGAAAATATCCTGACAAATTCCGAGTTGACATCCGAACTTGTTAAAAAATATTGTCAGATAGATGAAGCTTCAAAAGAAATATTTAAAGCGGCAATTGTAAAATATCAGCTTTCAGGACGCAGATATGACAGAACTCTAAAGCTTGCAAGGACTATTGCGGATTTGGACAATTCTGAGATAATAACACAAAAGCACCTTAGGCAGGCGCTTCAGTATAAAATGTTTGATAAAGAGTCTTTGGATTAATTATATTTCAAGGTCCAAATCTATAACTTCACCTTTGTCTTCTAATGGTTTTATGTCGTCTTTAAAAACGGCTTTGTCAGGGAAAAGATTTGTTAATATTTTGCCGATGAATGTATCGGCACCGCCTTTACCACCGTCTTTCCCAACGATAGTGAATCCGTCTTTATCCAGATAAACGGCCGCCTGATTAAGTTCTATTTCATCTGCAAGTTCTTGTGGTTTTGTAAATTCATTTTGAATACTTTTTATTTCAAAATAATCATTTACAGGATCAAGATATTTTGGGATAACTACATGGCATAAGCCTTCTTTATCTTGTTTGTTAAACTTAATGCGAGTTGATGCAAAACTTGGGGCAAAGTTAATTTTATTAATCATAGTTAATGTATCCTTTCACACGATATAATGTGTGTAAAAATAAAATTTGCTAACGAAGTCTGATTTTTTACAAAATATTAAGCGGCAAGTCCGAAAAACCCTGCAATTAACCCAAATACGGCTGATATTCCAAGATAAAATAAAGGATCATGCTTTTGTTTGAACGAAAAGTATAATAGTATAAGCAAAAACACAATTCCAATGAAATTTGTGTTTGTTATGAACATATCTACTCCAACCGCTGCCAAAAGTCCGCAACTTGCAGGCTTTAATGCATATATTGCTGCCTTCACATGTTTATTTGTTCTGTACAGCTCTAAAAATTTGGAAATAATAATTACTATTATGTATGAGGGCAGAATAATTGAGCAAGTTGCAATCAATGCCCCCAAAATTCCTGATGTTGCAAATCCTGCAAATGTCGCAACGTTAACCCCAACAGGACCAGGAGTTATAGATGAAATCGCAATCATATCTGAAAGTTGACCGGGGGTGTACCAATTTGTTGTTTCCGCGATATGGTATAGAAACGGTAATGTAGCATATCCGCCACCATATGAGAACAGACCTATATGAAAGAATTGCAAGAATAACTGAATATATATCATCTTGTTTCATCCCCCGTAATTTCTATATCATCCTCATTGCTATCGCTTGGAAATTTTAATCTGTAGCAAATTCCTGTAATTATTGCAAGTATAATTATTACTGCAGGTGAAATTTTAAAGCATGCAGATAAAATAAACGCAGAAATAAATATTGCGCAAGTAAATTTGTCTGTGACACTTTTACCAAGCATTTCTCTTGTTGCAAGAAATAAAAGAATTATTACGCCAAGCCCCACACCCCAGAAGATGTTTTGTATAAATCCAAAATGAACTATAATTTCAAATACAGTTGCCAAAAGCACAATCGCCAAAAAGGCCGGAGTTGTAATCCCTAATGTTGCTGCCAATGCCCCCTTTTGACCACAAAGTTTGTAACCTGTAAATATTGACACATTTGCGGCTATAATTCCGGGAATAGATTGTCCCAAAGCATAGTATTCTACAACATCCTTAGATTCAAGCCAACCTTTTCTATCTACAAGTTCAGATTGTAAAAGCGGAAGAATCACATATCCGCCGCCAAGTAGAAGTGTACCTATTTTGAAAAATGTTTTGAATATTGTATAGAAAGATTTATCCATTATTCGTTTAATTTAGCCTTCAATCTTGCTAAAGCTCTTGCGGCAGCAGCTTCTGCACGTTTTGCATCAAGCTCCGCATTATGCTCTGCAAGTCTTGATTGGGCTCTGTTCAGGGCCTCTCTTGCTCTCATTTCGTCTATTTCATCACCACGCTCGGCTGTTTGGGTCAAAATGAGGGCTTCTTCGTCTTTGAACTGGAATATACCACCCATTATAGAAAAATATTTTGACTTTCCGTCTTTTACAATTTTTGTGACACCAATATCAAGGGCTGTCATATAAGGAATATGGCCCTTAAGGATACCAAATTCCCCCTTTTCACCCTTTGCGTAGATTTCATCTACGTTGTCATCAAATACAACTTTTTCATGTGTGATTATTTTTAAGTGCATTAAAGTGTTTTCGCTTTCTCAACTGCTTCTTCTATTGTGCCGACCATGTAAAAGGCTTGTTCAGGCAAATCATCATGTTTGCCTTCGATAATTTCTTTAAAACCTTTGATTGTATCTTCAAGTTTTACATATTTACCTTTTGTTCCGGAGAATTGCTCCGCAACAAAGAACGGTTGAGACAAGAATCGTTGAATTTTTCTTGCTCTGTTAACCGTTTCTTTATCTTCTTCAGACAATTCATCCATACCTAAAATTGCAATAATATCTTGTAATTCCTTATATTTTTGAAGAATTTCAAGAACACGTCTTGTTACACTGTAATGTTCTTCTCCAACAATATGAGGATCTAATGCACGTGAGCTTGATTCCAAAGGATCAACTGCCGGATAGATACCTAATGATGCAATTTGTCTTGAAAGTACAGTTGATGCATCAAGGTGCGAGAAGGTTGTAGCAGGCGCAGGGTCTGTCAAGTCATCTGCAGGAACATATATTGCCTGAACAGATGTGATAGAACCGTCTTTTGTTGAAGTAATTCTTTCCTGTAATTCGCCCATTTCTGTTGCAAGTGTCGGTTGATAACCAACGGCTGAAGGCATACGACCTAAAAGTGCTGATACTTCAGAACCTGCCTGAGTAAACCTGAATATGTTGTCGATAAACAATAAAACATCTTGTTTTGAAAAATCTCTGAAATATTCAGCCGCAGTTAATGCTGACAAACCCACTCTCATACGAGCTCCAGGAGGTTCGTTCATCTGTCCGTAAATAAGGGCAACTTTATCTAAAACTCCGGATTCTTTCATTTCGTTCCAAAGGTCGTTACCTTCACGGGTTCTTTCTCCAACCCCCCCAAATACTGAAACACCTGAGTGTTCCTGTGCTATATTGTGAATCAATTCCATAATCAAAACTGTTTTACCAACACCGGCACCACCGAACAACCCAATTTTACCACCTTTTTGATATGGTTGTAGAAGGTCGATTGCCTTGATACCTGTTTCCAAAATCTCAACTTCTGTATTCTGGTCTACAAGGGCAGGAGAACTTCTGTGAATTGGAAGGTATGTATCTGTATTGACATCTCCAAGCTGGTCAACAGGGTCTCCCGTGACGTTAAGAATTCTTCCGAGAATTTCTTTTCCGACAGGAATTTTGATTGGTTCATTTGTGTTTATAACCTTCATGCCCCGTTTTAGGCCATCTGTTGAAGACATAGCAACTGTTCTGACTCTGTTTGAACCGAGCATTTGTTGAACTTCTGCAACGATTTTTTTACCATCATCCGTAAATATGTTCAGTGCAGTGTATATTTCCGGTAATTCTCCGCTTTCAAATTCAACGTCAATAACAGGGCCTATAATTTTTGTTATTATACCTTCATTGTTTGTTAAAGTTTCCATACTCTATCCCTTCTTGTTTACATCTCCAATAATAATACAAAAATTAAAATTTGTGTAGATTGTAAAGATTAAAAGTTTTGATAGCAAAAAATATTTTTTAGAGTTTTATTACTGAACATAAATTTTGAAAAGGAGAAATTATGCAAATTAACAAAGTATGTTCACCGTCTTTTAAGGGTATTTATATCCACAAGCCTGAAATGACGCAGGCTCAGATCAATTATAGCAATGACATTGCAGATGCCTTTTATTATTCAGATGCTTATCAGGATTCAAAATATGATGTTGATGTTTGTTTTTTACCTGCAGCTTCTGATGGTGTCAAAATTAGTTTTATAGATAAGACAAATGACAGTTATTTGAAAAAAGGCATAAATAGCAGTCTTATAGTTAAAACTTTCAGAAAGCCAAAAAACGGCAAATTCACCCCTTCCGACTGGGTTGTAGATATTCTCAAGCGTTTCATGAACGGAGAAATCAAAAGACAAGAGCCTTCTGTAAAAAGAATTGTAAACAAAGAAACTGATGCTGCCAAGTTGCGACCTGAAATGTATGAGGAAGTCGATGAGTTAATGCAAGATGCCGTTAACATTTTGGGTTATAAAGAAGATTCCAAAGAGGCTAAAGAATACGTGGCAGATGCATTTTTGCGCTTTCACCCTATCGCAAGCGGTGATTTTGACCGAGGTCTTGGATATGAATTTGCAGGGGAATAATTATTCCCCTTTTTTAATGCATAAATTTTTATAAAAAATATATAAAGATATTTGTTTCTTTCCTTGATGTTGTATAATATTACATAAAGAGGATAATTATGCTTTTAGAAAAAAAACAAATAAAAAATATTGACTTTAACTGTGATTTGGCGCAAAGCTTTGGTGTATATAAAAATACTTCAGAATACCAGCTGTTAGATTATGTCAGCTCAGTTAATATATCTTGCGGATTTCACGCAGGAGACCCTGTTAGTATAAAAGAGGCTCTTATTGAAGCAAAAAATAAGGGTGTTGTTGTAGGTGCGCATATCGGTTTTGATGATATACAAGGTTTTGGTTATCGTCCTATGAACCTTTCAGAGGATGAGATTGATGCGCTTGTTACCTATCAGGTTGGTGCAATTATGTCTTTTGCAAAAGCCTACGGACTTGAAATTGAGCATGTAAGGCCACATGGCGCAATGTATGTTATGGCGGCAGAAGATTATACAGTTGCAAGTGCTATTGCAAATGCCATTAAAAAATGCTCTGAATGGCTTGTTTATTATGGTGCTTCCGGCGAAATTACCGAAAGGGTCGGGGAAGAACTTAATATTCCTGTTGCGCATGAAATATGTCTTGAAAAGTCTTATAATGCGGATGGTTCTGTTGATTATTCCGCAAACGATATTGAAAATACAAACGTTTCAATAAGCAGATTGAGGGAATTGCTCAGCAATTCACAGGTTATGAATAATGAATGCGGAAAGACTATTGTAAAGGCCGATACAATTCACTTTACAAACAGAATTTCAAACGCTCTTGAATTGGCGGTTCAAGCAAAACAAATTATTACGCCTGTTCCTGTAAATTATAAAAATGCTTATGCTTCAGGCTGGGTGGAGTAGAGAAGGGATATTATGGGTAAATTTACAAATAAAATAGCAAAAGATGCCGGTTGGCTAATTCCGGGTTTGCAGGTCAAAAGATGGTTCGCCCTAATTTTGTTGGGTGCGGTAATGATTACGT